>DATMJR010000235.1:0-5046 GCA_035553775.1 Miltoncostaeaceae bacterium
CGGTGACCGGGTCGTCGACCACCGCGCAGTCGAGCCCGAAGACGCGCCGGACGAGCTCGGCGTCCACCACCTCGGAGGGAGCGCCCTCGGCGGCGATGCGGCCGTCGCGCATGGCGACGATGTGGTCCGCGTAGCGGCAGGCCTGGTTGAGGTCGTGCAGGACCAGCACGATGGTGCGGCCCCTGTCGGCGTTCAGCCGCGCGAGCAGCTCGAGTACCTCCACCTGATGTGCCAGGTCGAGGAACGTCGTGGGCTCGTCGAGCAGGAGGATGTCGGTCTCCTGGGCGAGCGCGAGGGCGATCCAGACCCGCTGACGCTGACCGCCCGACAGCTCGTCCACGACGCGGTGCCGCAGATCCGCGAGCCCCGTCGCCGCAAGCGCCCTCTCGACCGCGCGCTCGTCGTAGCGGCTCCAGCGCTGAAGCAGCGACTGGTGCGGGTGGCGGCCGCGCGCGACCAGGTCGTCGACGGTGATCCCCTCGGGAGCGGTCGGGGACTGCGGCAGCAGCCCCAGCCGCAGGGCGACGTCGCGCGTACGCATGCCGTGGACCGACCGGCCGTCGAGGAGCACGGTGCCCGCGCGGGGCCGCAGGAGCCGGGCGAGCCCGCGCAGCAGGGTCGACTTGCCGCAGGCGTTGGGTCCCACGAGGGCCGTGATCCCGCCCTCGGGGATCCGCAGGGAGAGATCGTCGACGATCGTCCGGTCGTCGTAACTCAGGGTGAGCGCGTCGGCGCGCAGGTCGGGCACCCTGCCTCCTAGGCGGCCGAGGCCGGTCGTCCGGCGCGCCGGAGCAGGTACAGGAAGTAGGGCGCGCCGAGGATGGCCGTGACGATCCCCACCGGCAGCGCCGACGGCGCGAACGCCCGCTGGGCGACCATGTCGGACACCAGCACCAGGAGCGCCCCGACGGGGGCGGCCGCGACCAGCGCCCCCGTGCCCCCGCGGCCGACGAGATGGCGGGCGATGTGGGGCGCGATGAAGGCGACGAACGCCACGGGGCCCGCGACCGCCACGGCGAGGGCCGCCAGCGTGATCGCGACGAGCACCAGCAGCGCGCGCGACCGTTCGACCGGCGCCCCCACCGCCCGCGCGAGGTCGTCGCCCAGCTGGAGCGCCTCCAGGCGCCACCCCAACGCGACCGCGGCCGGACCGAGCACCAGGAGCGCGACGGCGAGCAGCCGCACCTCGTCCCAGCCCGCGCCGTAGACGCTTCCGAGCAACCACACCGTCGCCCGGTGGACCTCCTCGATCCTGCCGTAGGTGAGGAGGTAGGAGATCCCGGCGGCCAGGCCGGCGTTCAGCGCGATGCCCATGAGGACCAGGCGATACGGCGAGAGGCCGCCCCGGTGGGCCAGGACGTACAGCAGGGCCGATGCGCCGACGGCCCCCGTGAAGGCCGCCGGCGCGACCAACGCTCCGGGCATGCCGAGCACGATCACGCCGACGGCGAGGAGAGCGGCCCCCGAATTGATGCCGATCACGTCCGGCGCGACCAGCGGGTTGCGCGCGAGGCTCTGAAGGATCGCCCCGGCCATCGCGAAGGCGGCGCCCACGAGCAGTGCCGCGAGGATCCGCGGCATGCGCAGCGTGAACACGACGAACTCATGCCGCGACGAGCCCTGCCCCACGAGCGTGGCGGCGACCTCGGCGGCGGAGATCGGGAACTCCCCCAGCAGGAGCGCCACGACCGCCGCCGTCGCGATCCCCAGCATGGCGACGGCGACGACGACGACCGTCCGGACGTCGAGGCGCAGGGAGGCGCGCCAGCGGCCGTCGTCCCGCCCGAGGCGCAGGACGACGCGGCGGCGGCCGAGTCCCGAAGCGGCGGCGGCGGTCACAGTTCCGCCAGCCGGCGACGGCGGGCCAGCGCCACGAAGACGGGGACGCCGACGAGGGCGGTCACGATGCCCACCTGCAGCTCCCCCGGCGGGACCACGAGCCGGCCCAGCACGTCGGCGGTCAGCAGCAGCACCGGACCGGCCAGAGCGCAGTAGGCGAGCACCCAGCGCCAGTCGGCCCCGACCACCATGCGCACCGCGTGCGGGACCGCGAGGCCCACGAACCCGATCGGCCCGGCCGCCGCCACCGACGCTCCGGCCAGCAGCACGACCGCCAGGGCCACCAGCGCGCGCACCGCGTCGAGGCGCACCCCCAGGGAGCGGGCGACGTCCTCGCCCAGCCCGAGCGCGTTGAGCCAGCGCCCTGCGCCGAGGGCCAGCAGGAGGCCGGCGGCGACGAACGGGACCACCGACCAGAAGACGTCCATGTCGCGGCCGGCCAGGGACCCGACGACCCAGAACCGGTACTGATCGAGGGTCGTCGCGTCGAGCACGAGGACGGCGGAGGTGAGCGCCATGAGGAACGCGGCCAGCGCGGATCCGGCGAGCGCCAGCGTCACCGGCGCCGATCGTGGATCTCCGGTGCCGCCGAGGAGATGGACGACGATCGCCGCGACCGCCGCCCCCGCGAACGCGAACCAGATGTACCCCGCCGTGGACGAGACACCGAGCAGCAGGATGGCGAGCACCACCGCCAGCGACGCCCCCTGGCTGATGCCCAGGATGCCGGGATCGGCGAGGGCGTTCCGGGTGAGGCCCTGCATGAGGGCTCCGCTGAGGGCGAGGCCCGCGCCGACGACCACCCCGAGGAGCGTCCGCGGGACCCGCAGGTCGCGGACGATGACGTGCTCGTTCGAGCCGTCGAAGGAGATGAAGGCGGCCAGGACGTCCCCCAGGCCGATACGCACGCTGCCGAGCGCGACGCTGGCGGCGAGGGCGCTCGCCAGCAGGGCGGCGAGCACGAGGAGGCCCGCCCAGCGGCGCACCCCCGGGGCCCACGCCGGCGACCGGGCCGCGCGAGCACCCGGCCACGGCCGCGCGGCCCGGCGCCGCCCGGCCGTGGCGGTCACCGGCCCGGCCGACGCCGAGCGCGTCAGGGTGCTCGCGTCGGGCACGTCGGGAGGCCGCAGGCTCAGGATGCGGCGTCCCCGATCACCAGGCGCTCGATGTCGTCGAGCACGAGGTTCGCGGACTGCACGCCGATTCCGAGGAACCAGTGGTCGTCGTCGACGCGGTGCACGTCGCCGGACCGGACGGCCGCGAGGCGCGACCAGAGCGCGCTTCCCGTGACGGCGCCCTCGGTGGTGTCCCCGGCCGGACCGTAGGTCGCGTAGAAGATGACCCCGCCGTCCATGAGGCCGATCTGCTCCTGGCTCGGGTAGAGCGCGAAGTCCTTCTTCCGCTGGGCGGGAGGGCGCGGCAGCCCGAGGTCGGCCAGCACGGTCCCGATGAAGGTCTCGCTCAGGTAGATGCGGTTCTCCCCGGGCAGGAACCGCAGCACCGAGATGGTCGGCCGAGTCCCGCGGAGTTCCGCGATGCGGGCGCCCAGTTGGTCAGCCCGGTCCTCGTAGGCCCGCAGCTGGGCCTCGGCCTCTCCCCGCCTGCCGAGCGCGTCCGCGTAGAGGAGGAAGTTGTCCTTCCACGTGACCCCCACCTGCTCGGCGAAGACGGTCGGTGCGATGGCCGAGAGGCGGTCGTAGAGCTTCTCGTGGCGGATCTTGCTCGAGAGGATCAGATCCGGCTCCAGGGCCGCGATCGCCTCCAGGTTGGGCTCCTCGATGGTGCCGACGATCTCCATGGAGGCCGCCCGCTCGCGGAGGTGGGCGAGGATCGGCTGACCGGGCAGCGCGGTGACCCCGCCGATGGGGACGATGCCGACGGCCGTCGCCGCTTCCAGCTCCCCCGTGTCGAGCACCACGACGCGGGCCGGGGCGGCGGGCACGGCGGTCGTCCCCATCGCGTGCGTGATCTGCCGTGTGCCGCCGTCGGCGCCCTCGGCGCCCTCGGAACCGCATCCCAGATTCCCGAGGGCCGCCGCCATCAGCACCGCGGTCACGGCGAGCATCCGCCACACCTGTCGCAATACGTCCTCCCTGTCGCGTTTCCGTCCCCGCGCCGGCGCTGCACGCGCGGCTGACGAGATGGGGCGCCGGGGTTTCTATGCGCAACAAAGAAATAAGGCAACCCTCATTTCCAAATTTCGGCCCTAGTCTGCACCTCAGAGAGGACACCCGAACGTAGAGAAGGCCGAGGCCCGGCCGCGCGATCGCCGTGCCAGGGGGCCCGCCGCGCCCGGGTGCTCCTCATGCCCAACGCTCAATTCGTGACGCCCGCATCCGATTGGGGCGCCCAGGGACATCCGACACTCTGTTCAGGGGACGTCATGAATCTGCTCACGCGCCTTCGCATGGGGCCGCGCCTGATGGCCGCCTTCGGCATCGTCGCCGCCCTCCTCACCGTGGTCGCCGCCGTCGCCGTCGTCAGCAGCCGCAGCCAGACCGCCGCATCGCGGGACATCGCCGAGCGGATGAACCTCATGCACGACGTCGACGAGCTCAAGTTCGGATCCGCGGACTTCAACGGCTGGCAGACCGCGTACGCCTTCGACGTCGCCCGCGGCGCGCGGGGGGCCGCGACCGACGGCGCGCCCAGCCGCCGGTCCTTCCTGGAGGCCGCGGAGGCGTTCGGCGCGACGCTGGATCGTCTCCAGCGGAGGGACCTGACGTCGGAGCAGCAGGCCGCCCTCGCGCGCGCCAAGACCGCCTACGACGAGTTCATGCGGGTGGACGCCGAGATCTTCGCGCTCTACCGGCGCGGGGACGCGCCGTCCCGGGCCCGCGCGGACGCGCTGGTGCTGGGGCGGGAGATCGAGCTCTTCCAGTCGATCACCGAGGAGGTCGACACGCTGGTGACGTCGGTCACCGCGCAGGGCGACGCGGCCGTGAAGGCCGCCGCCGCGACCGGCAGGCAGGCCCAGATCGTCGTGTTCGCGGTCGCCGCCGCCGCCCTGCTGGCGGCCATGCTCCTGGCATTCCTCCTCACCCGTTCCGTCACCCGCCCGCTCATCCGCGTCAAGGAGGCCGCCGGCCGGGCCGCCGAGGGCGACCTGACCGTGCGGGTGGACGCCACCGCCAAGGACGAGATCGGCGAGCTCGGCCGGTCGTTCGACGCGATGATCGCCTCCATGCGCCAGGTGGTCGGCCAGGT
>DATMJR010000236.1:0-7365 GCA_035553775.1 Miltoncostaeaceae bacterium
AGCGGCACCAGCGCGACGCCGGCGCGGTCGGCCGCGCGGCGGATCTCGTCGCCCTCGTCGACGGGCAGGTCGGGGATGATCAGCCCGGCGACGCCCGCGGCCGCGGCGCGCTCCACGAACACGCGGGCACCCTGGGCCAGCAGCAGGTTGACGTAGGTCATCAGCACCACGGGCGGCCCGTCGCGCAGCGCGGCCGCCATCTCCAGCACGTCCGCCGGCCGCACCCCGCCGTCGAGCGCCCGCTGGCCAGCGGACTGGATGGTGGGGCCGTCCGCGAGCGGGTCCGAGAAGGGGATCCCGATCTCCAGGATGCCCGCGTACGGCTGCAGGGCGCGCGCGTGCGCGAGGCTGGTGGCCACGTCGGGGAAGCCGGCCATGACGTACGGGATCAGCACCGGGCGGTCCGCCTCGGCGAAGGCCGCGCGCAGCCGCGCGCGCCCGTCAGACATCGATGCCGAGCGCCGCGCCGGCCTGGTCGACGTCCTTGTCCCCGCGCCCGGACAGGCACACCAGCACCGGCCCGGCCGCGCCCAGCGTGCGCCCCTCGCGCGCGACGAGGGCCAGGGCGTGACTGCTCTCGAGCGCCGGGATGATCCCCTCGCTGCGGCACAGGTCGGAGAAGGCCGTGAGGGCCTCCGCGTCGGTGGCGTCCACGTAGCGGACGCGGCCCGTGTCGCGCAGGTGGCTGTGCTCCGGTCCCACCCCGGGGTAGTCGAGGCCCGCGGAGATGGAGTGGGCCTCGGCCACCTGCCCGTCGTCGTCCTGCAGCAGGTACGACAGCGACCCGTGCAGCACCCCCGGCGCGCCGTGGCCGAGCGAGGCGCCGTGACGGCCCTCGGTGACGCCCTGGCCGCCCGCCTCGACGCCCACCAGCGCGACGTCCGGGTCGTCGACGAAGCCCCGGAACACGCCGATCGCGTTCGAGCCGCCGCCCACGCAGGCCACCACCGTGCCCGGCAGCCGCCCGGCCTCCTCGAGCACCTGCGCGCGCGCCTCGCGTCCGATCACCGACTGCAGGTCCGCGACGATCTCCGGGTAGGGGGCCGGACCGACGGCGGAGCCGATCACGTAGTGCGTGCCGGCGACGTTGGTGACCCAGTCGCGGATCGCCTCGCTGGTGGCGTGCTTGAGGGTGCCCGTGCCCGCGTCGACCGGCCGCACCTCGGCGCCCAGCATCCGCATCCGGATGACGTTGAGGCGCTGGCGCTCCATGTCGGTGCGCCCCATGTAGACGCAGCACTCCATACCGAACAGGGCGGCGGCGGTGGCGGTGGCCACGCCGTGCTGGCCGGCGCCGGTCTCGGCGATGATGCGGCGCTTGCCCATGCGCGCGGCGAGCAGCACCTGACCGAGGGCGTTGTTGATCTTGTGGGCCCCGGTGTGGCAGAGGTCCTCGCGCTTGAGGTACAGGCTCGGCACCCCGTAGCGCTCCTCCAGCCCCCGGGCCCGGTACAGCGGCGTCGGCCGGCCCACGAACCGCGACAGCAGCCCGTCGAGCTCGGCCCGGAAGCCGATGTCGTCGCGGTGATGGACGTACGCCTCGGCCAGCTCGTCGAGGGCCCCGATCACCGTCTCGGGCACGTAGCGGCCCCCGTACGGGCCGAACCGCTGCTGCACGACCTCGCTCATCGTCCCCCTCCCCCGGCCGCGGGCGCCGCGGCCGCGCGCGCCCCCTCGCAGAACGCGCGGACCCGCTCCGGGTCCTTCCGGCCGGGCCGCCACTCGACGCCGCTGGAGACGTCCACGAGATCGGGCCGCACCACGCGCACCGCCTCCGCCACGTTACCGGGGTCGAGGCCGCCCGCCAGGCCGACGGGCCCCGCGACGCCGCCGCCGCCCAGCGCGCGCGCCAGCGCGGCCCAGTCGAGCCGGCGCCCGGTGCCGCCGTGGCGCCCGGGGACGGCCGCGTCGAACAGCGTCAGGTCGGCCCCCGCCGCGGCCGCGCGCGCGAGGGCGTCCGGGCCGTCGAAGCCCACGCCCACCCACACCGCGCGGCCGGTGGCGCGCGCGGCGGCGGTGTCGGCGGTGCCATGCAGCTGCACATGCGTGAGCGCGCAGGCGCGCACGGCCCGCTCCAGGTCCTCGGGCGCCGGATCCACGAAGACACCCACGCGGGCGGTCTCCGGCGGCAGCGCGTCCAGGACGCGGGCGGCCTGGTCGACGCCCACCCGCCGCGGGCTCGGCGCGAACACGACGCCGACGGCCCAGGCCCCCGCCTCGGCGCACGCGCGCGCCTCCGCCGGGTCCGTGAGCCCGCAGACCTTCACGCGGGGGGCGCTCACGCCGCCGCCTCGGTCAGCTGGTCGGGCGGCCGCCAGCGCGGCAGGAACACGTGGACGTGGGTCCCCTCGCCCGGCGCGCTCGCCACCCGGAACGCGCCGCCGAGCACGCTGGCCCGGTCGCGCATGCCGTGCAGCCCGAAGCGGGCGATGGGCGCCCCCGTGCGGGGCCGCAGGGCCCCCTCGGCGTCGAAGCCGACCCCGTCGTCGCGCACGTCCAGCGCGATGCCGGCCTCGCTCTCGGTGAGCGCGACCCGCACCAGACGCGCGCGCCCATGCCGGTGGGCGTTGTTCAGGGCCTCCTGGAGGATCCGGTAGAAGGTGATGCGCTGGGTCACCGAGACGCCGTTGACGGGGAACTCCCCGTGCACGTCCAGCTCCACGCGGGCGCCGCTGCGCGCCTCGAAGCCGGTGACGGCATCGCCCAGGATGTCCGAGAGGCGCCGGTCCTCGAACTGCGCCGGCCGCAGGTGCCCGATGAGCTCGCGCATCTCCGTGAGGGCGCCGCCCAGGGTCTCGTAGATGCGCTCGAGGGCGGGCATCAGGGCCGGCGGCAGGTCCACCCCGCGCGTGCGCGCGTCGTCCAGGTCGGCCTCCAGCAGCTGCAGCTCCAGCAGCGCGACCGACAGATGCTGCGTCGGCCCGTCGTGGATGTCGAGCCCGATGCGGCCGAGCATGCGCTCGTCGCTCTCCAGGATCTGGGCCATGGCGCGGTCGAGGTCGGCGCGCAGCCGTCCGAGCTCCAGCGCCGCCCCGGCGCGCTCCGCCGCCACGCCGAGGGTGAGGCGCGGCAGGTCCCCGGCCTCCGCCCCCGGATCGGCCACGATCACCAGCGCGACGTCCCGCGCGCCCGGCACGGGAGTGCCCAGCAGACCGGGCACCTCGGGCGACGGCAGCGGGCGGACGCCCGCGGCGGCGCCCAGCGCACGCGCGTCGTCGCCGTCGCCGGCGGCGCGCACCAGGTCCCGGGCCCCGCCCGCGAGCGCCCGCGCCCGGGCGTCGTCGAGACCGGCGGAGGCGAGCACGGCCTTCTCGGGCGGTGCCCCGGCGCTCACCAGGGCGACGGCCGCGCCGTCGAGCGCACGCGAGAGCGTGCCCATCAGCTCATCCAGGACCACCCCGCTGCCGAGGAGGGGGACGGGACTGCGCAGCACCTCCTCCAGGGCGCGCGTCTCGCGCTGCCGCGCGGCGGAGTGATGCGGGTCCTCCATGCGGCTGCGATCCTAGCGGTCTCGCCTTGCACCCCGTCGGCGGGTCCTATACCTACCGACCGCGGGAACTAGCAGGGCGTCTAGGTGTCAGGCGACGAGGACGGCCTAGTGTTTGCGACGGGTGAGGCGGACGACGCGACAGAGACGGCGCCCCAGGGCGTGCCCGCGATGAGCGGACAGGTCCGGGTCCTGCTGGCCGACGACAACGGCCGGTTCCGGCAGCTGCTGCGGCGCCTGCTGGAGCGCGAGGCCGGCATCGTCGTCGTCGCGGAGGCCTCCAACGGCGCCGAGGCCCTGGAGCTCGCCGAGGTCCACGTGCCCGACGTGGTGCTGATGGACCTCTCGATGCCGGGTGTGGACGGCCTCGAGGCGACCCTCGAGCTCAAGTCCCGCATCCCCCAGGTGGCCGTGCTGATGCTGTCGGTCGCCGACAAGGAGCACGAGATCGCCGCCGGGCTGGCGGGCGGCGCCTCCGAGTTCCTGGTCAAGGGCACGCCCGCGGCCGAGATCGTGGCGGCGATCCGCCGGTACGGCCCCGAGACCGAATAGCCCCGGCCGGTCCGGGTACCGGGCCCTCACGCGGACAGCGGGCGGGGCCGGTAACCTTGCGCGCGTCGTAAGGTTCCCCCCCGCGGGAGCCGATACCACCGACGTGACGACGACCGACGTGAGCGACCCGAACATCGCCAGCCTCAGCAAGCCCCCGCTCCGCGTCGCGATCGCGGACGACCACCGGCTCATGCTCGACGGCATCAAGCGCGCCCTCGAGACCGCGCCGGACATCAAGGTCGTGGGCGAGGCGATGAGCGGCGAGGACATGCTCGCCCTGGTGCCGCGGGTGCGGCCGGACGTGGTCATCCTCGACCTGCGCATGCCCAAGGGCGACGGGCTCTCCACCCTGACGCAGCTCAAGAAGGACCACCCGGACCTCAAGGTCATCATCCTGTCGATGTTCGAGGACTCCGAGCACATCGACCAGGCCCTCGGGCAGGGCGCCTCGGGCTACGTCGTCAAGTCGATCAATCCCCTCGACCTCGCCTCCACCATCCGGCAGGTCGTGGAGGGCAACGTCTTCCACCCGCGGGGCCGCAAGGCCGGCGAGGCGGAGCCGGTGCCGCAGCAGAACCCCGGCGGGCTGACCGAGCGCGAGCTGTCGATCCTGAAGCTGGTGGCCGAGGGGCTCTCCAACCTGGACATCGCCAGCAAGCTCTACGTCACCGAGCAGACGGTGAAGTTCCACCTCTCGAACATCTACCGCAAGCTCGGGGTGGGCAACCGCACCGAGGCGACGCGGTACGCCTACCGCAACAACCTCATCGACTGAGCCGGGGCGGCCCCGGCGCGCGTTGCAGGTGGGCGCGCGGCGGAACGGCTAGGATCCCCCGGATGGGTTGCAGCGCGGACATGACGGCGTCCCCGGCGATGGTGGACGATGGCGAGCCTCCCGAGGATCCGCCGAGCGTCGTCGCGCGCGCCCCGCGCGCTCGCTGAGCCGGCCCCGCGCGCCGACGAGACGCACGTCCGGCGCCTGGAGGCGCACGGCCTGACCTGGGTCGACATCGAGTCGCCGACCGAGGCCGACATCGCGTGGCTGGGCGAGCACTACGACTTCCACCCGCTCGACCTCGAGGACGTGCGCTCGCGACGGCGCCAGCGCGCCAAAATCGACGAGTACGAGGACTACGTCTTCCTGGTGCTCCACTTCCCGCGCTTCGACAAGCGCACCCAGCGCCTGCAGGCCGCCGAGCTCAACGTGTTCGTGGCGCCCGACCTGGTGATCACGCTGCCCAACGAGCCGATGAAGGCCCTGTCGGCGCTGTTCTCGCGCTGCGAGGGCCGCGAGGAGGAGCGGGCCCAGATCATGGGCAAGGGCTCCGGCTACCTGCTCTACGCGATCGTCGACGCGATGTTCGACTACTGCTTCCCGATCCTCGACAAGATCGGGTTCAAGCTCGACTCCCTCGAGGACGCGATCTTCGAGGGCGGCGGCGAGCAGATCGTGCGGGACATCTCCAACGTCAAGCAGGAGATCATCAACTTCCGCAAGGTCATCAAGCCGCAGCGGCCCACCCTGCGTCAGCTGGAGCGGCACGTGCAGAACTACGCGCCGCAGGAGCTCGACCTGTACTTCGACGACATCGTCGACAAGAACGAGCGCATCTGGGACCTGCTGGAGAACTACAAGGAGGTCGCAGAGGCCCTGGAGGCCACCAACGAGTCGGTGATCACGCACCGGCTGAACGAGGTCATCCGCGTCCTGACGATCCTGTCCGGGCTGGTCCTGCCGCTGACCCTGATCACGGGCTTCTACGGCATGAACGTCGACGGGCTCTTCTTCGCCGGCCACGGGACCTGGTCGGTGCTGTTCACGATCCTGCTGATGGCGGGGACGGCGTCGGGCCTGCTGTTCTGGTTCCGGCGCAAGGGCTGGATCTGACGCAGCCCCGGCCCGCCGCCGTCCGCCTGGAGGGCGACGGGGTGGTGCTGCGCACGCCGCCCCCGACGACGGGTCCGCCCTGCGGGCGATCCACGCCGAGCCGCTCGTGGCGCGCCGGTGGGGTCCGGTGCCGCAGGGATTCCCGGAGCACGACGAGCCGGGCGTGATCCGGCTCGCGGTGGAGACCGAGGGCGTGCTCTTCGGCATGGCGCAGTACGGGGAGGAGCCCGAGCCCGGCCACCGGCACGCGTGGCGTGGCCCGACCCGGGCACGGGCCTCTGGCGGGACAGTCTGTCCATGGAGTACGTCGTCGCCCCGCGCGACGACCCCCGGCGCCCGGGCGGCGCCGGCGGCACCGGGTCCGGCACCGGGGGGACCCTCGGCGGGCGGGCGGCCCTCTAGGATCAGGGGGTGAGCGACGCCGAGGCGCAGCGGAGGGGGCCCGACATCATGTGGGCCCCCTGGCGCATGGCGTACATCACCGCCGAGCACGACCACGCCGTCCAGGAGCCCGCGTGCGTGTTCTGCGACATCCCGCGGCGCGGGGACGACGCGGCCTCGTACCTGCTGCACCGGGGCGAGCGGGCGTTCGTGGTGATGAACCTCTACCCGTACAACAACGGGCACCTGATGGTCATCCCGTACGTGCACGTCGACTCGCTGCTGGCCCTGGACGCGCCCACGCTGGCCGAGATGATGACCCTCACCCGGCGCGCCCAGGAGGTCGTCGCCGAGCGGATGCGTCCCCAGGGCTTCAACGTGGGTATGAACCAGGGGCGCGCGGCCGGCGCGGGCATCGCCGACCACGTCCACATGCACCTGCTGCCGCGGTGGGTGGGCGACACCAACTTCATGCCCGCCCTGGGGGACACCCGCGTGATGCCCCAGCACCTCGACGACACCTACGCCCTCCTCCGCCCGGGATTCGCCACATGACGCTGAACGCTTCCGTCTTCAAGGCCTACGACGTCCGGGGGCTGCACCCGGAGGAGCTGGACGAGGAGGGCGCGGAGCGCGTCGGGCGCGCGTTCGTGGAGGTCGTGCGGCGCGCGACGCCGGGCACGGTCAATCCGCGGATCGCCGTCGGGCACGACGTGCGCCTGTCGTCGCCGGCGATGGCCGACGCGTTCTGCGCGGGGGCGGCGGCGGCCGGGGCGCGCGTCACCGAGTACGGGCTGGCGGCCACCGAGATGGTCTACTTCGCCGTGGCGGACGGCGGCTTCGACGCCGGCGCGGCCATCACCGCCAGCCACAACCCGCCGCAGTACACGGGCGTCAAGCTGGTCCTCGCGGGCGCGCTGCCGCTGTCGGGTGACACCGGCATCGCCGAGGTGGGGCGCCTCGCGGCCGGCGACGTGCCGGGCGACGCCCCCGGGGGCGGGCGCACGCGCGACGAGACGCTGCTGCCGCGGTTCGTCGACCACTGCATGGCCTACAT
>DATMJR010000237.1:0-2478 GCA_035553775.1 Miltoncostaeaceae bacterium
CCTCGGCGCCGTCGCTCTTCTCGCGCCCGCCACCGTGGCCCTGGCGTGTCCCGCCGAGCCCGGCGGGGGCGTGCCCCGGCCCGACCTGGCCGAGCGCACGGTGGATCTGGTCAACGCCCACCGCTCCGCACACGGCCTCGCGCCCCTCGCCGTCTCCCCCGCGCTCCAGCGCGCCGCGCAGTGGAAGAGCGGCCACATGACGGCGCACGACTACTTCGGCCACGAGGACCGCGGCACCGACCGTGACCTCACCGCCCGGGCGGGCGCGTGCGGCTACCCCGACGGCCCGGTCACGCCCCCGGCCGCGGGCATGCTGGCCGAGAACATCGGGCTGGGGTACACCACCCCGGAGGCCGCCACCGCCGGATGGGTGGAGAGCCCCTCACATCGCCGCGCGATCGAGAACGCGGGCTACCGGGTGACGGGCGTGGGCGTCGCGGAGGGGCCCGACGGCCGCATCCGCTGGACCCAGCTGTTCGGCGACGCCGGGCCGCCCGGCGTCGGCGCGGCGCACGGCGGCGGCCCGGGCGTCGAGGTGATCGCCCCCGCCGGGCTGCTCACCCGCGACGGCGGCGACCTGCAGGTGCGCGCGGCCGGCGAGGCCGCGCCTTCGGCCGACCCTCCCGTGACCCGGGTGCTCCTCGGGCCCCGGACGCAGGCGCGGGTGGTTCGCGTGCCCCTCGGCGCGGCGGCCCGCTCGGTCCGCCTGCACGTGGTGCGCGCGCCGCGCGGCCTGGCCGTGCGCGTCCGCGGCCGCGCCCTCGAGGTGCGCCGCCGGGACCCGGCCACGCGGGGTGGCCGGGTGGTGTACGAGGCGCGGCGTACGGGCCGGGCACCGGTGCGCGGCGTGGTGCGCGTCCGCGCCGTCCCCGCCCCACGGTAGGCCGTCGGCCGGGCGCGGGCGGCAGTGCGCCCGCGCCCGGCCGGGGACGCTAGGCGAAGCGGCGGCCGCGCCCGCCGGCGGCGACGGCGCGCCACACGACCAGCAGGACCACAGCCCCGATGATCGCCGAGAGCCACGTGCTGAGGCTCCAGAACTCGTCGACGGGGTTGCCCCAGCCGATCGCCTGCGCGATGAAGCCCGCGATGAGCGCGCCCGCGATACCGACGAGGGTGGTCACGATGACGCCGCCGGGCGGGTCGTCGCGCACGAGCGCCCGTGCGATGAGCCCGGCCAGCAGGCCGAGGATGATCCACGCGATGATGCCCACGTCGCTCCTCCGGAGTTCGGGATGAGTACGGGCGAAGACGTTCCCGGGCGCCGCGCGGGGAAAACGGGAGGCGCGCCTACCCGACCGCGCGCGCGATGCGGTCGACGGCCTCCTGCAGCCGCGCGGCGTCCTGCGTGTAGGCGATGCGCACGTGCCGCTCCGGCGCCGCCACCCCGAAGTCCCGGCCCGGTGTGAGCGCCACGTGGGCGCGCCGTAGCAGATCGTGGGCCAGCGCGAAGCTGTCGGGGGCGATGCCCGCCACGTCGCAGTAGACGTAGAACGCCCCCTCGGGGACCGCGGGCACGCGGAAGCCCGTCGCCGGCAGGGCGTCGAGCAGCACGTCCCGCCGGCGGTGCAGGACAACCCGGCGCTCCTCCAGCAGGGCGGTGGTCTCGGGTGCGAGCGCCGCGAGGGCGGCGTGCTGCGCCGGCGTCGGCGGGCAGATGAACAGGTTCTGCGCCAGCTTCTCGATCTCCCGGACGTAGGCGGGGGGCGCGACGAGCCAGCCGACCCGCCAGCCCGTCATGCCGAAGTACTTGGAGAAGCTGTTGACGACGAAGACGTCGTCGGCCAGCGCGAGCACCGTCTCGGGCGTGCGCCCGTACACGAGCCCGGCGTAGATCTCGTCGGCGATCAGGGCGGCGCCGCGCTCCCGGCAGACCTCCGCCATGCCCCGCCATTCCGCCCGCGGGATCAGCGTGCCCGTGGGATTGGACGGCGACGCGGCGATCACCGCCCGCGTCGCGGGCGTCCAGGCCTCCCGCACGCGCGCCGCCGACAGCTGGAAGGCCGTGTCCGCGCCCGTGGGCACCAGCACCGGCTCGGCGCCCACGAAGCGCGCGAAGTGGCGGTTGCAGGGGTACCCCGGGTCGCCGACGAGCACCTGGTCGCCGGGATCCGCCAGCACGCCGAGCGCCAGGAGCAGGGCGGCGCTGGATCCCGTGGTGACGACGACGCGCGCGGGATCGACCGCGACCCCGAAGCGGTCGCCGTACATCGCGGCGATCGCGTCCCGGAGCGCCGGGAGCCCGAGGGCCGGGGTGTAGGTCATCGGCGCACTGCGCAGCGCGTGGGCCGCCGCCCGGAGCACCGGCGCGGGCGTGCCGAAGTCGGGCTCCCCCACCTCCAGGTGGATGACGTCGTGCCCGTCCGCCTGCAGGCGCTGGGCGAGGTTCAGCACCTCCATCACCTCGAAGGGGGCGATCCCCGCCATGCGGCGTGCGACGGCCGGACCGCCGGCCCCCGTCGCCCCGCCCGGGATCTCGCC
>DATMJR010000238.1:0-12817 GCA_035553775.1 Miltoncostaeaceae bacterium
GGCCTGCGCTGGTGCGCGCGCTGCGTGCTGCCGGACTCCCGCCCCAACCTCGTCATCGGCGAGAACGGCGTGTGCAACGCCTGCCGCGCGCACGGACACCGGCCGGCGATCGACTGGGACGCCCGCGCCCGCGAGTTCACGCGCCTCGTCGAGCGCACCCGCGCCCGCGCGTCGGGCTACGACTGCCTCATCCCCGTCAGCGGCGGCAAGGACTCGACGTGGCAGGTGGTCACCTGCCTGCAGCACGGCCTGCGGCCGCTTTGCGTCACCTGGCGCACCCCCGGCCGGACGGCGGTGGGGCAGCGCAACCTCGACAACCTGATCTCGCTCGGCGTCGACCACATCGACTACCAGGTGAGCCCGGTCGCCGAGCGCCGCTTCGTCCGCGCCGCGCTGGAGCGCCTGGGCGACCCGGCCATCCCCATGCACATGGCGCTGTTCGCGATCCCGCTGACGCTGGCGGTGCGCCTCGGGATCCCCCTGGTCGTCTGGGGCGAGAACTCGGCCGTGGAGTACGGCAGCGCGGACGGCAGCGGCACCGGCCACCTGCTGGACGCGGCCTGGCTGCAGCGGTTCGGCGTCACCCACGGCACCACCTGGCAGGACTGGCTCGGGCCCGATCTGGAGCCGCGCGACCTCGTGGCGTACCGGGGCCCCTCGGAGCGCGAGCTGGCGGCGGCGGGCGTGGAGGCGGTGTTCCTCGGCCACTACCTGCCGTGGGATCCGGCCGCGGTGCGGGAGGTGGCCCACGCCCACGGGTTCCGCCCGGACCCCCACGGACCCCGCACGGGCCTGTACGACTACGCCGACATCGACGACGAGTTCATCTCGGTGCACCACTGGCTCAAATGGCACAAGTTCGGCTTCACGCGGACCTTCGACAACCTGTCGCTGGAGATCCGCAACGGCCGCATGACCCGGGACGAGGCCGTCGCCCTGATCCGGGCGCGCGGGTGGGAGGAGCCCACCTCCGACATCGCCGCGTTCTGCGCCTGGGTCGGCATGAGTCGTGCCGAGTGGGACCGCGTCGCCGACGGCTTCCGCGACCGGCGCGTGTGGGAGCGCCGCGACGGCCTGTGGACCATCCCCGGCTTCCTCGTCCCCGACTGGCACTGGACGGAGGCCGCGGCGTGAGCGGGCCCCGCTTCCAGGCGGTGGAGCCCCCCCGCGCCTACCGCTGCGGCGTCGAGGACGCGGTCACCATGCACGACGTCGGGCGCGTCGCGCTCGCACCGGACGAGCAGGTCACCTTCACCACGCCCGCGGGCGGCGAGTACGACCTGGCGCGCAAGTCCTGGGGCTTCTACGCCACCCCGTCGCTCAACGGCCGCTGCCCGCGCTTCGGCCTGCGCCCCGTGCTGGTGCGCAACACCCGCCGGCAGTGGTTCGTGCTGCTGGTCGAGGCGGGCCACGAGGAGGACTTCGCCGCGTACCTGGCCGCGGAGCGCCTGGAGGTGGTGACCTGGCTGTCCTCGGACGCCGACCTGGAGCGCCTGGAGCGGGGCCTGGGCGCGGCCGGGGACGCCGCGTGATCGAGGACGACGGGCCGCTCGGCTGCCCCTGCCGGGGGCGGCACATGGCCCTGGCGTGGATCTACCACGCGCCCCCCGAGGGGGAGACGCCGTTCCCGCACCTGGCGCGGCGCCCCTACCGGCGCGAGGTGCGGCGGTGCCGGGTGTGCCACCACTTCGTGCTGGACCCGGGCGTCGAGCTGGAGGAGCTGTACCGCGGGGGCTACGCCGACGCCACATACGGCGACGCGATGCGGGCCACCTTCGAGCGCATCGTCGCCCTGCCGCCCGAACGCTCGGACAACGCGGGGCGCGTGCGGCGGGTGATGACGTTCCGGGACGGCGCGCGCTCCGCCGACGGCGGGTCCCCGCGCGTGCTGGACGTGGGGTCCGGTCTTGCGGTGTTCCCCTGGGCGCTCCTCCGCGAGGGGTGGCGCGTGTGGGCGCTCGACCCCGATCCCCGGCAGGTGGCGCACGCCCGCGAGGTGGCCGGGGTACCGGCGATCTGCGCGGACTTCATGACCGCGCAGGACCTGGGGACCTACGACGTGGTCACCCTCAACAAGGTGCTGGAGCACGTGCCGGATCCCGTCGGGATGCTGGCGCGCACCACCCCGCTGCTGGCCCCCGGCGGCGCGGTCTACGTGGAGGTGCCCGACGGCGCGGCGGCCTCGGCCGACGGCCCCGGGCGCGAGGAGTTCTTCATCGAGCACCTGCACGCGTTCAGCCCGGAGTCACTGGCGATGCTGGTGCGCCGCGCCGGACTCGAGCCGCTGCGGATCGAGCGGCTGCGCGAGCCGAGCGGCAAGTACACGCTGGTCGCGTTCGCCGGGGCGGACGGGACAGGCCAACCGCACGCAGTACCCGGAGTGCCGGGGGGCTGAAACCCCGCGTGGTCCCCGGTGTCGCGGCGGGCCCGCCCCGGTCGCCTCCGCGGGCCCCGTGCCCGTACCGTCGCCGCATCGCCCGGCTGCGCATCGTCATCCCCCTCGCCGTCGCCGCCGCGGCGGCCGCCACTCCGGCTCTGATCGCCCTGGCGCAGCCCGCGGCCGACCTACCGGACCTGGTCTCCGACCCCGCGGAGCGGCCCGGCACCTCGGTCCACTCCGACGGCCGCCTGCTGCTGCGCTTCGACGGCTACGTGAGCAACCGCGACGGGGCCGGCCCGCTCGAGATCCGGGCCTCCAGCCCGGACGGCGTGGCCCCGGCCGAGCACCGCATGCGGGTCGTGGAGCAGTGGGCGGGCACCACGGCCCCGGGCGCCGGCGGCCGGAGGGTCACCTCCCGGCCGGGCGGCCAGCCGGAGGTGCGCTTCGAGGTGGCCGACGGGCACCTGCACTACCACCTGAAGAACGCCGCCGAGTACTCGCTGTGGACCGAGGACCGCGGCGCCCAGGTGGCGATCGCGCAGAAGACCGAGGCCGGCTTCTGCCTGGAGGACTCGGCCCGCCGCGGCAGCGGCGCACCCGGCCGCTACAGCGCCGACCTCAACGACTTCTGCCGCGACGTGCCGCTGGTGATGGGCATCTCCGCCGGCTGGCGCGACCGCTACCACCGCGACCTGTCCTACCAGTGGGTGGACGTCTCGAGCGTGCCGCCGGGCCTCTACCAGCTGGGGACGCGCGTCGACCCGGGCGACGTCATCGTCGAGCAGAACGAGGACAACCCGGCGGCCTTCGTGGGCGTCGTGGTGCCCGGCTACCGCGCCGTGCCGATCACCCTGCCCGTGGTCGAGCCCGGCACGGCCGTGCCCGTCCGCCTGCGCGCCGAGCGCTTCGCGGGGCGGGGCGACGCCTACAGCCCCGGGGCCCTGCGGTACCGCATCGACGCCGTTCCCGCGCAGGGCCGCCTGGAGCAGGGCGGGCGCCTGCTGCGGGCCGGTGACGAGCTCTCGTCCCCCGACGTCACCCTGGTGACCGCGGGCACGGCCCCCGACGGCTTCCGCTACTCGGCGATCGACACCGGCAGGCGCGCCTACCCGCGCGACGCGGCCACGGGCGCCCCCGCGCATCCCAGCGCCGCGGTCACCACCTCGGCCCGGCCGGCCGTCGCCATCTCCGGCGCCCCCGCCAGCCTCACCGCCGGCCTCGGCGTGCAGCTCACCGCCAGCGTCACCGGCGTGCCCGGCGGCGTCACGTGGACCGCGAGCGCAGGGCGCGTGGACGCCTCCGGGCTGTACGTGGCGCCCGCCAGCGTGCCGCCCGGTGAGACCGTGACGGTCCGTGCCGCCTCCACCGCCCGCCCGGACGTCGCCGCCGAGGTGCGCATCCGCATCGTCGCCGCGCGGCGCGGCCAGGCGGCCGCCCTCGGGGCCTCCTGCGCGGTGGTGCCCGCCCGCCCGGCCTCCGGGCGTCCCGGGACGATCCGCCTCAGCCGCGCGCAGATGCTCGTGAGCCAGCGCATCGCGCAGGCCGCCCTGCGTCGCGCCGACGCCGTCGACCGGTGGCTCGCCGCGGGCGTGACCGGGAACGACCTGTGCGGCGGCAGCATCCGCGCCACGCAGCTCGGTCCGGGGCTCGTCGCCGGGCCGGCCGCGACGCCCCGCACCGGGCGGCCCGCCGCGCCGCGGCCGCTGGTGGTCCGTCGCGCCGGCGGGGGTGACCCGGGCGCGGTCCGGCTCGACGCGCGGCAGCTGCTCATCAACCAGCGCATCTCGCAGGCGGCGATCCGCCGCGTCGCCGCGCTGGAGGCCCGCCTGGACGCCGGCCTCACCGGCGGCGACGTGCGGCCCGGCGCGGTGTCGCTGGGTCAGCTCGCCGGCGACCTGCGCGTCGTGCGCGCCACCCCGGCCGCCCGCCCGGCGCCGTCGGTGACGCGGCTGGCCCCCGCCCGGCGCAGCGGCGGCCGCGTGACGGTGTCCGTGGAGCAGCTGCGCATCAATCAGCGCATCGCCCAGGCGGCCGTGCGGCGCTCCAACGCCCTGCAGGATCGCATCCGGCGCGGCCTGACGGGCGACGACCTGCGCCCCAACACGCTCGTCGCGGACAACCTGGCGCCCGACGCCCGCCCGTAGGGCGGGTCGCCGGGGCGCCCGGGGCCCCCGATGGCGGCCCGCGGATGCGGACCGCCATCGGTCGCGCTCACGACGCCGTCAGGGCGACCTTGACGGATCCGGCGGCGCGGTCATCCATGATCGCGTATCCCTGGGCGGCCTGTGCCAGCGGCAGCGTGTGCGTGAAGACCATCTCGGGCGTGATGCGGCCGCGCTCGACGAGCGGCATCAGCTCCTCGATGTACGCGCGCGACGGGGCGACCCCGCCGTGCAGGCTGACGTTGCGCCAGAAGGCCGTCTGGTACACGTCGCCGTTGGGCGGGTGGAACGCGAACCCCAACCCGACGAACGAGACGTCCCCGCCGCTGCGCACCAGGTCGAGCGCCGCGGCGAGGGTCGTGTCGGTCGCGATCGTGTCGATCACGCCGTCGGCCCCGCGGCCGTCGGTGAGCGACCGGACCAGGTCCCCCAGGCCCGCCCCGTCGGTGGCCGTGTTCACCATGTGGGTGGCGCCGGCCTTGGCGCCGATCGCGAGGCGGTCGTCGTGGTGGCCGACCTGCACCACCCCGGCCGCGCCGCGCACCACGGCGGCCTGCACTGCCGAGATGCCGACCGCCCCGTCCCCGATCACCACCACGGTGTCGCCGGGGCCGACGTCCGCCCCGACCGCGCCGTGCCAGCCGGTGGAGAACACGTCGGCGAGCGGCAGCACGCGCGCGTCGTGCGCGCCGCTCGCCAGGGACTCCGGGAGCGGGACGAGGGTGCCGTCGGCGAGCGGGACGCGGACGATCTCCGACTGGCACCCCTGGATCTCGGGTCCGTGCTCGGGCCGCCATAGCGGCGCGAAGCCGAAGATGCCGCCACGGGTGCAGTTGCAGTGCATGTCGTGGCCGCAGAAGAAGCACGTGTCGTCGCAGAACGCGAACGGGCTGACCACCCGGTCGCCGACGCGGACGCGCGTCACCGCACGCCCCACGGCCTCCACCACGCCCACGAACTCGTGGCCGATCCGCATGCCCTCCGGCAGCCCCAGCGCCGAGCCCGCGTTGAACAGGTGCAGGTCGGTGCCGCAGATGCCGGCGAGGGTGACGCGCACGAGCGCGTCGGTGTCCTCGAGAATGGTCGGCTCGTCAACGTCGTCGACGCGGACGTCCCGGTCGCCGTGCCACCGTGTCGCCTTCATCGAATCCTCCTGTGTGAGGTACCGGATGCGACGACGCTACGAACGCGGCCGCCGGGCTCGAATCGGGCGAACGCCCGCACCGGGAGGTGCCGCGGCGAGGGGCCGGGCGGGCCGGCATGGGGGTTTCCCCGCGACCCTTCGCCCGCCTGTTGAGCGCGCGCGGCGTCCCGGGCTACGGTCGCGCCATGGGCACCGTGTCGCCCGTCGCGCTCGTGGGCCGTGACGCCGAACGCGCGCGGATCGCCGCGCTGCTGGACGGCGCCCGCGCGCACCGTAGCGGCGGCCTGGTGCTGGTGGGACCGGCCGGCTGCGGCAAGTCGGCGCTACTCGACGCCGCCGCCGACGCGGCGGAGGGGATGCGGGTGCTGCGCGCCCGCGGGATCGAGACCGAGGCGGAGTTCGCCTTCTCGGGACTGCACGACGTGCTGCGCCCCGTGCTGGCCCTGCGGATGGACCTGCCCGGGCCGCAGCGGGCCGCGCTGGAGGGCGCGCTGGCCCTCGGGCCGCCGGCGGGGCACGACCGCTTCGCCGTGTCCGCGGCCACGCTCGGCGTGCTGGCCGCCGCCGCCGAGCGCGAGCCCGTGCTCGTCGTCCTCGACGACCTGCAGTGGATCGACACGGCGTCCGCCGAGGCGCTGCTCTTCGCCGCCCGCCGCCTCGCGGACGAGGGCGTGGCCGTCGTGGCCGCGATGCGCGCCGCCGGTGAGGGACGGCCGGACGTGCGCGGGCTCGACCAGGTGCGGCTCGGCGGCCTCGCCGCCGCGGACGCCCTCGCGCTGCTGCGCGCCACCCGGCCGGAGATCGACGACGGCGTGGCCGGCACCATCTGCGACGCCGCCGGGGGCAACCCGCTCGCGCTGCTGGAGGCGCCGCGGATGCTGAGCCCCGAGCAGCTCACCGGGCTCGAGCCCCTGCACGGACCGCTTCCGGTGGGGGACACGATCGCGCGGGCCTACGCGGAGGGGGTGGAGGCGCTGCCCGCGGCGGCACGGCGCGCGCTGGTGGTCGCGGCGGTCGCGGGCGCGCTGCCCCTCGACGTCGTCGCCCGGGCCCTCGTGCGGGCCGGGACGTCCCTGGCCCACCTCGACGAGCCCGAGGGGCGGGGCATGGTGCGGGTCGGCGCCGAGGGCATCTCCTTCCCCCACCCGCTGCGCCGCTCGGCGGCCTACCAGGCCGCCAGCCCCTCGGAGCGCCGCGCCGCACATCGCGCCATCGCGGGCACGCTCGACGCCGGGCGCGCCGAGCAGCGGGCCTGGCACCTCGCTGCGGCCGCGTTCGGCCCGGACGCGGAGGTGGCGGACGCGCTCGCGGCGACCGCGGGGGAGGTCCGGCGCCGCGGCGCCCACTGGGCGTCCGCGACCGCCCTCCGCCGGGCGGCGGCACTCACGCCCGACCCCGGTCTCCGCGCCGAGCGCCTGCTTCGGGCCGCCCGCGACGCCCAGCTGGCGGGGCGCACCGAGGCGGCCCTCGCGATGCTCGACGAGGTCGAGGACCGCGCCGAGGACCTGCTCGTCCGCACCCGGGCGGTGCACCTGCGGGGGGTGGTCGACGGCTGGCGCGCCCCCGAGGCCGAGGTCCACGAGCGGCTCGTGCGCGCGGCCGACGAGGTCGAGGGCCTCGACGCCCGACTGGCCGCCGACATGCTGGCGGACGCCGCCATCCCGTCGCTGCGCGCGGGCCGGGTCGACGCCGCGCTCGCGACGGCCCGGCGGGCCGCGGAGCACCCGGCGGTGGCTGGCGCCGCGGCGCCGACGATGGGCGAGTGGGCCTACGCGATGGCGCTGATCGTAAACGGTCGCGCGCGCGAGGCGGCGCAGACCCTGGAGCGGTGCGCCGCGCACGTCGAGGGCGCCCCCGGCCCGCTCGACGTCGCAGCACTCGCGCAGTCGGTCGGCCGGGCCCTGATGTGGACGGAGCAGTACGCGCGGGCGCGAGGGATGATGCAGGGCCTCGTCGACGCGGCCCGGGGCTCCGCCCCGGGGGTGCTGCCCATGGCGCTCGGCACCCTCGCCGAGGTCCACTTCCGCACGGGGCGCCTGGTCGAGGCGCTCGCCTGCGCGGGGGAGGGCGCCGCGCTCGCCGCGGACGTCGACCAGGGGCACGCGCGCGGCTACTGCCTCGCAGGCCTGGCCCGGGTGGAGGCCGTCCTCGGGCGCGACGACGACTGCCGGGCGCATGCGGCGGCCGCGCGGGACGTGGGGGCGCGGGTGGGCGCGAACGGCCCCGTCGCCGAGCTCGGAGGGGCGGCGCTCGGTCTGCTGGCCGCCGGGCGCGGCGACGCGGAGGCCGTGCTGCGCCACCTGGAGCCGCTCGCCGCGGCCTGTGCCGAGGGGGGCCTGCGCGAGCCCGCGATGGTGCAGTACGGGCCCCTGCTGGTCGAGGCGTTGATCCGCGTGGGCCGACGGGACGACGCCGCGCGACGCCTCGCGGCGCTCGAGGCGGAGGCGGCCGGCACCGGCCGCGTCTGGGCCCTCGCCGGGGCCGCGCGCTGCCGCGGCCTGCTCGCTTCGGACACGGAGTTCGACGCGCACTTCGCCGAGGCCCTGCGCCTCCACGGGCTCATGCCGACCCCCTTCGAGCGGGCCCGGACGCTGCTGTGCCGGGGCGAGCGGCTGCGCCGCGCCCGGCGCCGCGGGGACGCGCGCGAGAGCCTGCACGAGGCGGAGCGGGACTTCGCGCGCATGGGGGCGCTGCCCTGGGCGGAGCGCGCGCGGGGGGAGCGCGGCGTCTCGGGCGAGACCGCCCGCCGGGGGCCCGGCGCGGACCGCGACGCGCTCACGGCGCAGGAGGTGCAGGTGGCGCTGATGGTGGCGGGCGGCGCCACCAACCGCGAGGCGGGGGCGCGCCTCTTCCTGTCGGCCAAGACGATCGAGGCCCATCTGGGGCGCATCTACCGCAAGCTCGGCGTGCGCTCGCGCACCGAGCTCGCGGCGCTCGTCTCGCGCGGCGCGTTGGCGGAGGGGGCGGCCCTCCCGGCGGGCTGACGCTCACGGCGGGGGCTCGCCGGCCGGCGTCCACACGGTGCGCGGCGAGAGGAACGGCGCGAGTGCCTCGCCCCCGTTGACCCGGCCGTGTCCCGAGTCGCGCCGTCCCCCGAAGGGCGCGTCGGCGTCGTACACGTGCCAGCAGTTCACCCAGACCGTGCCCACGTCGAGGCCGCCGGCGACGAGAGCCGCCGCCCGGGGGTCCCGTGTGAACACTCCGCCGGCCAGCCCGTACGGGCCCGCGGCCGCACGCCGGAGGGCGTCCTCGACGCCGTCCACGGATTCCACGGTCGCGACCGGGCCGAACACCTCTTCGCGCAGGCACGCGGCGCCGGGCGGGACGTCCACCAGCACCGTGGGGGCGAGGTAGAAGCCCCTGGCGGGGACGCCGGCCGGCGGGCCGCCGCCCGTGGCGACCCGCGCGCCCACGCGCACGGCTCCGGTGACGGCGCCGCGGACGCGCGCGAGGTGCGCCGCGGACACCACCGGCCCCAGGCGGGTCGCCGGGTCCAGGGCGGGCCCCACGGGCAGGGCCTCCACGTGCGCCACCAGCCGCTCGGTGAACGCGGCCGCGACCGGCTCGGCCACGAGGATGCGCGAGGCCGCGGTGCACGCCTGACCGCTGTTGGCGAAGGCGGCCAGCGCCACAAGCGGCACCGTGGCGTCCAGGTCGGCGTCGTCGAGGACGATGGCGACGTTCTTCCCGCCCAGCTCCAGGCGGCAGGGCCGGCCGCGCCGGCCCGCGGCGGCCGCGACGCGGCGGCCGGTCGCCGTGGATCCCGTGAACGCCACGACGTCGACGTCCGGATGGTTCACCAGGGCCGCCCCCGCGCCCGCGCCGCGCCCGGTCACCACGTTCAGTGCGCCCGCCGGCAGACCGGCCTCGGCGAACAGCGACGCGAGGCCCAGGACGGGCAGGGCGACCTCGTCCGCCGGCTTCAGCACAAGCGCGCACCCGGCCGCGAGGGCAGGCGCCACGTTCATCGCGGTGATCATCAGGGCCACGTTCCAGGGCAGCAGCACCGCCGCGACGCCGGCCGGCTCCGGACGCACCTCCAGCCGCAGGCCCTCCGGCGCGGCCGCCCGCGTCTCCGGCAGCAGGGCCTCGGCCCGGTCGGCGAAGCGGTGCAGGAGCCGTTGGATCAGCGGGATGTCCTGGACGGCCATGCGCCCCACCGGGCGCCCCGCATCGCGCGCCTCGAGCTCCGCGAGGCGCGCCCCGTCGCGGGCGACGAGGCCGGCCGCGCGCCGCAGCACGGCCGCCCGTGCGGCGGGGGCCGCGGCGCCCCAGTCGCCGGCGAGGGCCGCGCGCGCCGCGCCGACGGCGGCGGCGACGTCTGCGGGGCCGGCATCCGGGACCGCGGCGTGCGGCAGGCCGGTGCTGGGATCCACGAGCGTCAGGACCGCGCCGCCGGCCGCGGTGCGGGGCCCGCCCCCCACGAGCATCGGATGCAGCGGGGGACGCGCCGCCCCGGTCATCGTCCCGCGCCGCCCGCGTCCTCCGGCACGGCCTCGATCACGGTCATGCGCGCCGCCGGCAGCGTCCGGCGCACCCGCAGCCCGGCCGCGGCCAGCAGGACCCCGTGCTGCTCCAGGGTGCGCTCGGCGCCGTCCATCAGCAGCATCACCCCCAGGTCGAGGAGCTTCGCGAAGTGGGGTTCGTCGCCCGGCGGCACCACCAGCTCCACCAGCAGCAGGCGGGAGTCGGGGCGCATCGCCCGGCGGCAGACCCGGAGCAGGTCGACGGCGCGCGGATCGGGCCAGTTGTGCAGCGTGGAGGCGACCAGGTAGGCGTCCGCCCCCGCGGGCAGCGCCGCGAAGAAGTCTCCCGCGACGGCGGTGCCGCGGCCCCCCAGGTCCGCTGCGGTGAGGGCGGCCGCCGCCCGCGCGGCCACGGTCGGCCGATCGACCAGCGTGACCCGCAGGCCGGGGTGCGCGCGCAGGATCTCGGCCGCCAGCACGCCGCCCCCGCCGCCCACGTCCACCAGGTGCCCGACGCCTTCCAGGGGCAGCGCCTCGGCGAGGTCGGCCTGCACGGCGGCGTGGCGCTCCTCGATCCCGCGGTCGAAGGTCTCCGCCTTGTCGGGGTGCCGGCCCAGGTACTCGTAGAAGGGCGCGCCGAACAGGCGGTCGAAGGCCGGCGGGCCACCGCGCAGGGTGTCCACGAGCCCCGTCCACACGAGCAGGCTCTCCTCCCCGAGCATGGTGACCAGCGATCGCAGGGACACGGGGTGGTCCCGGCGGAGCACGCGGGACAGGTCGGTGTGCACCACGCGGCCGTCGGCGTCGTGCGCGAAGACGCCCGCGCCCGCGAGCGCCCGCAGCAGGCGCGCGAGGCGCGCGGGGTCCGTCCCCGAGCGCAGGGCGACGTCCTCGATCGTCGCGCCCTCCTCGTCCACGGCGTCAGCGAGCCCGAGGCGGGCGGCCGCCGAGAGGGCGATCGACATCCACCCCGCCGTCGCCATGCGGTGGACGCGCGCCGCGGGGGCTTCGGCCGCGGCGCGCGTCGGCACGGTCGTCATGCGCCGGGCGGCTTCGGGAACCGGTGCCGCATCGTGTAGCGGTAGGGCGTCGCCCACATGAGGTCGGCGAGGTCCTCGTCGGTGCGTTCCACCGTCCGCTCCCACACCGTCTCGGCCGGTGGGATCGCGAGGTCGAACGTGAAGCTCACCATGCCGTGCAGGTCGACCACGGGCAGGAAGTGGCCCGGGTTGTCGAACGGAGTCGCCTGGAGCGCCCAGGACCGGATGGCGCCCGGGGAGGCCGTGCGCATCGTCTCGGGGCGCATCCGCAGACGCGGGGTGCCCTCCCGCGCGGGATCGCCCAGGCGGACGGCGAACGCGGCGTCCACCCGGGGCGCGAGGTATGCGAGTTCCCACCGGGTGGTCCGCAGGCTCGGGTCCGTGAGCATGCGCAGGTTGACGCGCCCGTACTCCGGGTTGCCGTAGAAGACCGGGCGCGGACCCACCTCGCCGTCGTCGTACCGCCCGGTCGCCGTGTGGATCAGGTAGCCCCGGCGCTCGAGGACGCAGGTGAACCAGTCCCCGGGCGGCGGGCCGTAGCCGTCGTCGTCCCCCCCGCCGTGCTCGTGGGCGACGATGAAGCCGAGCTTCTTGCCGAAGCCGTACACCTCGTGCCCCAGGGCGAACGGCAGATCCTGGTCGAGGAACATGTACGGGTAGTAGCCGGCGCGCAGCGTGCGGCCGTCGGCGGCTCGCATCGAGACCGCCACCGTGACGCCCATCTCGTTGTACGGGCCCATCGTGGTGTGGGGGTGGCGGGCGTACCACACCTCGACCACGTCGTCCTCGAGCACGAGGCAGTCCGGCAGCATCCGCCGGAGAGTCCGCTCGTCCGATCGGTAGATGAACGCCATCCACCGGGAGCCGGTGATGGTGACCGGTAGGGCGTCGATGTCGTACAGCGGGTCCGCGATCCCCTGGGCGAGGATGTCCTGGGGCGCCCGGTCGAGGGGCAGGGGCGGGGCCTCGCCGCCGTCGATCCAGGGCATGTCGGGTGCGTTCACGGTAGGCACGGGGTCCTCCTCGGGTCGTGTCCGCCACGAGCATCCCCCGCCGCCGCGCGCCCTCGAATCGGGGGTTCCCCCCGACGGGGGTGGTCGAGGGGGGCCCCATGCGGTCAGTGGCCCGAGGCTGGGCCCCGTGTCCCCGGGGGGCGGTGCGCGGGCCACGCGCGTCCGCGACGCCCGCCGCCCCGGGAGCGGCCGGGGGGAACCGAAAATCCCAGCGTGCGTCGCCGCGGAGGCCGGGAGAGGTCGCGGGAGCCGCCCGATTCGCCCGCGTCGTGCACGAGGAGATCTCGGGCCGGTCGTCGCGGTCGCGGCGTTCGACGACGAGGACGAGGTCGTGGCCCGGGCCGACGCGCGCGAGGTCAAACTCGCGGCCTACCCCTACGCCCGGACGTTGAGCGCGCCGCCCGCCTCGCGGCCACGATCGAGGCGGGCATGCTGGCCTGAACCGCGGCCGCGTCAGCTGGGCGGCGGCTTCCTTCGGCGGCATCGAGGACTCGGGGTTACGCGTGGCCGGCGGTGCGGAGGGGATCGGCGAGTACCTGGTCACTCGCTGCGCCGGCGCGCCGGCGCAGCGAGTGACCAGGTACTCGCCGATCCCCTCCGCACCGCCGGCCA
>DATMJR010000239.1:0-5519 GCA_035553775.1 Miltoncostaeaceae bacterium
GATCCCCCCGGAGTTCGCGGACGCCCTGGAGGAGGTCGCGATCGTCGTCGAGGAGCGGGCGCCGGCGCGCCTGGGGTCGCTGTACGGGCTCTACCAGGGGGTGCCGCGCACGTCGCCGTCAGGGTGGGCCGAGCTGCCGGCGCGGATCTCGATCTACATGCACCCGCTGGTGGAGCACGCCCGCGACGAGCGGGAGCTGGTCGAGCAGGTGCGCGTGACCGTGCTGCACGAGCTGGGGCACCACCTGGGCATGGACGAGGACCGGCTCGAGGAGCTGGGCTACGGATGACCGACGTCCGCGACGCCATCCGGGAGCGACGGTCGGTGGGACGGGTCACCGACGCGCCGGTCGCGCGGGCGCTGGTGGAGCGGCTGCTGGAGGCCGCCCTCTGGGCGCCCAACCACCGGATGACCGGCCCGTGGCGGTTCGTCGTGGTCGCGGGGGACGCCCGCGACGCCCTGGGGGACGCGCACGCCCGCGCGGTGGGGCGCGCCGCGCCCGAGACGGCGGACGAGGTGCTGGAGGCGCAGCGCGCCCTCACCCGCCGCGCCCCGGTCGTGATCGCCTGCATCTCGCACCCCTCGTCGGAGGACCCGGTCGTGCGCCGGGAGGACCGCGACGCGGTCAGCGCGGCCATCCAGAACCTGCTGCTGGTCGCCCACGCGGAGGGCCTCGGGGCCATCTGGCGCACGGGTGCCTTCGTGGACGAGGCCGAGGTCCGGGGCCACCTGGGCTGCGGGCCCCACGACGAGATCGTGGGCCTCGTCTACGTCGGCTGGCCGGCCGCGCCGGCCGGCGCTCCTCCACCGCGGCCCGCCCTCGGGGACGCGGTGGAGTGGCGCGGGATGTGAACGGACGAATCGGCGCGGTCGCATCAACCCGTCTGCTCAAGTCGGCGCCTTACGATTCGATAACGAAAGCGACGCGCGTGGAAGGATCGGCAGCGAAAGGGCACCGCTGCCGGGGGGCCGGATACCGCGTCAGGACGGGGTGGGGCGCCACGGGCACGGCGCCCCCCGTCCGCCTCGCCGTCCGAGGTGCGGCGCCGGCACCCCCGCCCGGCGTCCGAGGTGCGGCGCCGGCACCACCGCCCGGCGTCCGCTAGTGCGCCGCCGCCGGAGCCGGCGGAGCCTTCTCCAGCCCCGTGATCGCGATGCTGGCCTCGCCCCCGTAGCGGCGGTTGAGGTTGATCACCAGCGCGGTCATGCCCTCGATGATGATGGCGTTCGCCAGGGGCCCCGCGTCCAGGGCGCGGCAGCCCGGCAGGCCCTCGGTGAGCTGGATCACCTGCTCGCGCGCCTCGCGGCTCTTGCCGCACACGAGCACGTCGGCGCCCAGGTGGTGCCGCTCCTGCAGCCCCGCGGCCGGGAGGTTGTTGTAGGCCACCACGACCTTCGCCTCCGGCGCGAGGTCCTGGATGCGGTGGGCGCAGCTCTGCGCGCCGCCGGGCAGCTCCTCGCCCTGCACGGCGATGGCGCCGGCCTTCCCGAACTTGAGCGCGTTGACGACCGAGATCAGCACCTTGCCGGCGAGCGCGTCGGCGAGGGCCGGAATGGTCTGGTCGATGCCCTCCCACGGGATCGAGACCACGGCGACCTCGCCCGCGCGCGCCGCCTCGACGTTCTCCATGGGGACGAAGTCGCCCTCGGGCAGCGCCTCGCGGAGTCCCGCCGCCGCCTGGTCGGCGCGCTCCTGCGAGCGCGAGCCGACGATGATCTGGTGCCCCGCGGCCGCGAAGCAGATGGCCAGGCCGCGACCGAGGTCGCCGGTCCCGCCGAAGATCGCGATCTTCATCCGTTCCCCTTGTTGTCGTGTGGGTCGCCTCCGGCGCGCCGCCAGGCGGCCGCGAGGGTGTTGGCGAGCAGGTATGCGATGGTCATCGGGCCGACTCCGCCCGGCACGGGGGTGATCCACCCGGCCACCTCGGCCACCTCGTCGAACGCGACGTCGCCGCGGAGACCGTCGTCGGTGCGGTTGATGCCGACGTCCACCACGGCGGCCCCGGGCTTGACCCAGTCGCCGCGGATCATCTCCGCCCGCCCGACCGCGGCCACCAGAACGTCGGCCCGCCGGCACAGCGCCGGCAGGTCGCGGGTGCGGGAGTGGGCGATGGTCACCGTGGCGTTGCGGTCGAGCAGCAGCAGGGCCTGGGGCTTGCCGACGATGAGGCTCCGTCCGACGACGACGGCGTCGGCCCCCTCCAGGGGCACGCCCGCGTCGTCGAGCATGCGCATCACGCCGGTGGGCGTGCACGGCACGTTGGCCGGCTCGCCGCGGATGAGGCGGCCGAGGTTGGCCGGCCCGAACCCGTCGACGTCCTTGTCCGGGTGGATGCGGTTCGCGATGAGGGGCTCGGCCAGCTGCGGCGGCACGGGCAGCTGCACCAGCATCCCGTCCACCCCGTCGTCGGCGTTGAGGGCGTCGATGACCGCGTCGAGCTCCGCCTGCGTGGTCTGCCCGGGCAGCGTGACCCGGCGCGAGGCCATGCCGCACTCGGCCGCCTGGCGCGCCTTGTTGGCCTGGTAGATCTCGGAGGCCGGGTCGTCCCCGACCTGGATGCCCACCAGGCCGGGCGGCCGTCCGTGGGCGGCGACGAAGGCGGCGACGCCCTCGGTGACCTCGGCGCGGACGCGCGCGGCGCCCTCCCTGCCGTCCATGATGCGCGCTGCCATCTGCGGCTCGCTCCTTGCGGGGGTCGTGGTGGTCGCGCCGGGGGTCGGGCCTAGCCGACCTTGCGCATCGGGGCCGCCCCGGCCATGAGCCGGCGCTCGGTGCCGTCGTTGGCGAAGCGCACGCGCACGAGCGAGCCGCGGCTCTCGACGCCCGTGACCACGCCCTCGCCGAAGGTGGCGTGCACCACCGTGTCGCCGGTCTCCAGGCGCGCGCCGCCACCCCCCCCGCCGAGCCCGGCGAGGGCGCGGCGCGCCGGCGCGGCCGCCGGCCGGTCGGTGGCGTCGGCCGGGATCTCGGACAGGAACCGCGACGGCATCCGGTAGTCGCGCCCGCCGTGCACGGCCCGCGTCTCGGCGTGGGTCAGCACCAGCCGCCGCCGCGCGCGCGTCATGCCGACGTAGCAGAGGCGCCGCTCCTCCTCGAGCGCCTCCGGGCTGTCGAAGGAGCGCGAGTGGGGGAAGACCCCGTCCTCCATGCCGGTCATCACGACCACGTCGAACTCGAGCCCCTTGGCGTTGTGCACCGTCATCAGCGTGACCTGCCCCGCCCCCTGGTCGACGAGGTCCGCGTCGGACTGCAGCGCGACCTCCTCCAGGAAGCCCTCGAGCGACGGGTCCTCGGCGCCCGCCTGGTACTCGGCGGCGACGTTGATCAGCTCGTCGAGGTTCTCGAGCCGCCCCTGCGCCTCCAGGGTGCCCTCGGCGACGAGGGCGGTGCGCAGTCCGGACCGCTCCAGCGTGGTCTCGATGAGGCGGTCCAGCGGCAGCCCCGCCCGCGCCGCCTGGTCGAGTTCCGCCAGCAGGGCGGCGACGCCCCCCAGGGCGCCGCGCTGCCCGGCCGTGAGGCCGGCCACCATCTCGGCCTGGCCGATGGCGTCGGCGACCGCGAGGCCGTGGGCCGCGGCGAACTCCGCGAGCTTGGCGACGCAGCCCGGGCCGACGCCGCGCTTGGGCGCCCCGAGCATGCGCGTGACGGCGAGCGCGTCGGCGGGGTTCGCGACCGCGCGCAGGTAGGCCATGAGGTCGCGCACCTCGGCGCGCTCGTAGAACCGCGGGCCGCCGACGACGGTGTACGGCAGCCGCCGCCGCACCAGCTGGTCCTCGATGGCGCGGCTCTGCGCGTTGGTGCGGTAGAAGACCGCGATCTCGGACAGCGGGGTGCCGTGTGCGGTGGCGCGGTCGACCTGGGCGACCACCGCGCGCGCCTCCTCGTGCTCGTCGCGGACGCCCATCACCGTGATGGGCTCGCCGTCCCCGCGGTCGGTCCACAGGGCCTTGGGCCGGCGGTCGCGGTTGAGCGCGACCACCGCGTTGGCGGCCCGCAGGATGGTGCCCGTGGAGCGGTAGTTCTGCTCCAGCGCGACCACGCGGGCGTCGGGGTAGTCGCGCTCGAAGTCGAGGATGTTGCGGACGTCGGCGCCTCGCCACGAGTAGATGCCCTGGTCGTCGTCCCCGACGGCCACGACGTTGCGCTGGGGGTCGCCGAGCACCCGCACCAGCCGGTACTGGGCGTGGTTGGTGTCCTGGTACTCGTCCACCAGCACGTGCCGGAAGCGGTTCTGGTAGCGGCCCCGCACATCGGCGTCGCCCTCCAGCAGGCGCACCGTCAGCATGAGCAGGTCGTCGAAGTCCAGGGCGCCCGCGGCGCGCAGGCGGTCGGAGTAGCGGCGGTACAGCCGCACCACCACCTCGTCGCCGAACGAACCCGTCTCCTCGGCGAGGCCCTCGGGATCGACCAGCCGGTTCTTGGCGTCGGAGATGCGGGTGAGCACCCCTCGCGGCGCGAACCGCTTGGGGTCGACGTCCTCGTCGGCGAAGCACGCGCGCATGAGGCGCAGCTGGTCGTCGGCGTCGTAGATGGTGAAGTTGCGCGCGTAGCCGATGTGCTCGGCGTCGCGGCGCAGGATGCGCACGCAGGCCGAGTGGAAGGTGCTCGCCCAGATCTCCCGTGCCCCGGGCCCGACCAGGTCGGCGAGGCGCTCGCGCATCTCCCCCGCCGCCTTGTTCGTGAACGTGATGGCGAGGATCGCCCACGGCGGCACGTCGCGTTCCGCGATGAGGTGGGCGATGCGGTGGGTGAGTACCCGCGTCTTGCCGCTGCCCGCGCCGGCGAGCACCAGCAGGGGGCCGTCGCCGTGGAGCACCGCCTCGCGCTGGGGCGGGTTGAGGGCGGCGACGAGGTCGAGCACCCCGTGATCCTACCGGCCGGGCCCCGACACCCCCGGTCACCCACCGCGCCGGGCCCGCCGGGCGGTTGGCGCCGGCGGGCCCCGGGAACGCACCGTGCGACGAGCGAGAGGGGGAGCGCATGGACGATGAGCGCAGGTTCGGCGAGGGCGGCGGGGACGAGGGCCTCGGCGCCGCGAACCTGAACACGCTGGGGACGGCCCCCGCCGGCGGTGCGCCGGCGGACCCGCGCCTCGGCGACGCGGGCGGCGGACCCGACCCGGACGGCCCCGGGGGGCCGCCCGACCCCACCAGCCGCGACGCGCAGATGGAGCGGTCCGCGGGGCCGGAGGACCGGCCGACGGCGGGTGGTCCGGGTCCGGGCGGGACCGCGGGGACCGAGCGGGACGCGGTGCCGGCGGGTGGCGACGGGGCCGCGGGGAGCGGCGGGGCGGCGGGCGCCGACCGGGTCCGCGAGCACGCGGCCGACCGGCCGATCACGTCGTGGCAGCACGAGCGCGACGCCGAGCACGACGGGGACATCCCGCCCCCCGGCTGAGCGGCGCGCGGGGGGAGCGCGGACGGATCCGCACGGCGGCTCCCCCGAGACCCGCGCCGGTGCGCGGCTGCCCGGCCTACGCCGCGGCGGCCGCCTCCTGGCGGGCCCCGCCCAGCTGGGT
>DATMJR010000240.1:0-3254 GCA_035553775.1 Miltoncostaeaceae bacterium
GCCCGGCACCGTGTTGCCGGCCCGGTCGCGCAGGGCGGTGCCCGGCGTCCAGGACATCGTCCCGGCCCCGCCGGTGGTGGCCGTCGCCGACGGGGTTCCCAGCACCACGGTGATCGTGGACCCGCTGAGCGTCATCGTGGACGCGGTGCCGCTCGCCCCGAACGTGGTGTCGGCGTTGACGTAGAAGGCGTTGCCCAGGGTCAGCTCGCTCGGCGTCAGCGGCAGCGACGCCGTGTTGGCGGCGTTGCGCACGGCGAGGGTGTCGTTGGCGACCAGGAAGCCGTTGCTGATGCGCACCACGACCGGGGTGGCGGCGCCCGTCCAGCCGCTGAGCACCGACTCGGCGTCGAGCGGTTCGGAGAACGTGAAGGTGATGCTGTCGCCGGCCTCGGGCCGGCCGGCCGTGGCGCCCCCGTTGGCGGTCTGGACGTCCGTCGCCGCGGGCGCGGTGGCGTCCACCGTCACCCCGTGTCCGGTCGATGCCGCCGCGTTCCCGGCGGCATCGGCGGGGGTGAGGGCGTAGGTGCGCGCCCCCGCCGAGGCACCGCCGTCCACGCTCAGGGATGCGGAGCGGTGGGTGTACGCGACCCCGTCCACCGTCCAGGGACCGCCGGTGGCGGTCAGCGCCTGCGCACCCGAGGCGGCCGTCAACTCGGTGCTGTCGGAGGTGGCCGAGGCCAACCCGGACGCGGGGTTCCCCGTGTCCGCGAAGCTCGCGTAGACGCGGTACGAACCGCTCGGGCGGACGAAGCCGGCGACGCCACCCTCGGTCTTCGCGATCACGGTGGCGGTCACCCCGGGCGGCGTCCAGTCGGGGGCCGCGGCCGCGGTGAGCGTGGTCGCCGTCTCCGCCCAGAAGGCGGCGGCGGCCAGGGCGGCGGCCGCCCCCAGGGCCGCGCCCGCGCCGGCGAGCCCCGCCAGGAGCCGCCGGCTCATGCGCGCACCCTGGGCCGCCAGATGGTCGCGAGGCCCCAGCACGCGAGCACCGCCAGCGGCAGCGCCACCGTCAGCAGGCGCCCGCCGGGCGTCCGCGTCCAGGCCAGCGCGCGCCCCAGGCGCGGGACGCGGGCGGTCACCCGACCGACCCGCCCGTCGGCGGCGATGCTCCAGCGCTCCACACCCGTGTTCGCGTCGCCGCGGGTGACCACCTCCACCCGGCCGTCGGCGACGCGGATCCCGAGCACGCGGTGCGTGATCAGGCGGCCGGACCCGCCGGGATCGCGGAAGGTGGCGACGTCGCCGGGCGCCAGGGTCCGCGCCGGCACGGTGCGGGTCAGTACCACGTCGCCGGTGCCGATGGCCGGTGCCATGCTCCCCGACAGCACGGTCAGGCCGCGCAGTCCGGCGAGCAGCGCCAGGGCGGTCGCGAGCGCGAGGGCGGCGACGGCGCCGGCGGCGAGGCCGCGGCCGGCGGCGCCCGCCGCGCGCAGGGCGAGCGGGCTCACGAGGACGCCCGCCAGCGCAGCGTCGCGGTCGCGGTGAGTCCCTGCGCCGCGGGATCGATGCCGAGGGCGACCCGGACGCGGTACGCGTGCGTCGCGCCGGCGCTCCACACCCCCGGCAGCGCCACCCCCGCGGCGGCGGTCGCGGGCAGCGCGGTGAGGGGTCCGTCGTAGACGACCCCGGCGCCGGCCCCGACGTGGTCGGCGGCGTCGGCCGTGAAGCCGGTGCAGCCGGTGGCGCCGTCCGGCTGGGTGCCGCGGGTGACCCTCAGGGTGATATGGGCGGCGAGGCCGCCCGTGGCCGTGCCGTAGAGCACCGCGCCCGTCGGGAGCGTGCCCTGTGAGGTGACGCGCACGCAGCCGGTGACGACGTCCCCCGGACGGCCACCGGCCACGGAGACGGTCGCCGCCCCGCCGTCGTCGTCGGAGAGGGTCACGGTGCCGGCGCTCACCACGTTGCCGGGAGCCCCCGTGGACGAGGTGAGCGCCGCCTGCGTGCCGTGCCCGACGAGCGCCCCGAGGGCACCCGCCGCCAGGAGCGCGGCCGCGCCGAGGGGCGTCCGCCTCACCGGGCCGCCCCCCGCACGCCGAGGTCCAGCGACACGTCCGCCGCGCGGCCGCCGGCGAGGGCCGCCTGTTCGGCGGGGATCCGCACCCGCACCGCGACCGTCGCCGCGGCGCCGGGTCCCAGCGGCAGGGGCCGTCCGGCGCGCAGCCCGCCCAGCGGGCCCTCGGCGAGCGGGCCGCCCGCGGTCACCCGCAGCTCCAGCACGCCGTCGAGATCCGGCACATCCGCCCGGGCGCCCACGCGCAGGTGCAGGGTGCGCGCGGTGAGGTTGCGGACCCGCACCGTGCCCTCGGCGCCCGCGCCGCCGGGGGCGAGGGCGGGCGCGCGCAGGACGACCGCATCGCCGGGCACGTCCAGTTCGGGAGCGGGGACCGCGCGCACGACGACGGCGGCGGTGGGCCGCCGGTCGGCCGCCGGCACGCGCGCCAGGGGTGCCAGCGCCGGCAGGAGGGCGAGGCCGGCGACGACGCCCGCGACGTGCGCCCGGCGCAGCACGCGGCGCTCGCGTCCCGGGGGATGGGGACCTGGGACGGGCGGCCGCGGCATCGGCTACTGGTTCCTCGCCTCCCAGGTGAAGGCGTGCGACCCCGTGGTCACGGCGCCCCCGTCCCCGCCGTTGGCGGCGTTGTCGTCGGCGAGCGTGAGCGTGAAGCGGTAGACCACCGCATCGCCGGACTCCCACTTCGTGTCCCCCTCGGGGGAGTCGCCCAGGCCGTTCGCCCACCCCGAGTGGGTCCCGGCGAAGTCGGCGAGCGTCCCCGAGAACAGGGCGCCCCCCGCATCCGGCGTGAACCCGGAGCAGCTCGGGAAGCTCGGCGAGGCCTGGCTGCCGGCGGTGATCGTCAGGTTCACGTACGGGCCGAGCGCGCCGATCGTCGACGCCGTGTAGAGCCGCACGTCGCTCGCCAGGGTGCCGCCGTAGGCGACCCGGATGCAGCGCGAGACGCTGTCGCCGGGCTTGGCCCCGGTGAGCGAGTACATCGCGGCGCCGGCGTCGTTGTCGCCGATGGTCACCGTGCCGGCGGCGAACGAGTTGCCCGCGTTGGAGGTGGTGCTGGAGAAGGCCGAGAAGGTCCCCGCGCCCGCGAGGGCGCCCGCCCCTCCGATCACCGCCGCACTGGCGGCCAGCCGCACCAGCAATCCGCGTCGCATCACCATCCCGTCCCTTCGGTTCCTCCCGGAGACCGGTTGCGGGTGATCCACCGGTCCACAATGGACGTCGGCGGCATACGTCCGTTCTTGAC
>DATMJR010000241.1:0-6632 GCA_035553775.1 Miltoncostaeaceae bacterium
AGGCCGAACTCGTCCACGATGACGCTGCCCTGGTCGAACGTCTCGTACAGGGTGGCGATGCCGAGCGTGACCAGGCCGAGCAGGAAGGCGAACTCCACCGAGGCCGCCAGGCTCAGGCCGATCGCCACCCTGTACGAGACGTTCGACCAGGGCAGCGTCATCGTGGACGAGTTCGGCCTCGCCGCACCCGTGGTGGGCTTCGTCGCGGCCTTCCTGTCCGCGGCGGCCGCCGTGGTGTGGATGGTGTCGTACGTGCAGCGACGGGGGCTGGCGGTGTTCGGCTGGTACCGCATCGCGGTGGCCCTCGTCGTGGCGGTGCTCGCGCTGACGGTGCTGTAGCTCTCAACACGAGGAATATCGCCGGTAACGGGCGGGTAGTCGTCGGCCGTCCCTCGACCGTGGGAGGTCCCATGCCCGCCTCGCCCGTCCGCCGCCGCCGCCGTGCCGCCGCGCTGGCCACCTCCGGCCTGATGGCGGCGTCCGTGCTCACCCTGGCCGTCGCGCCCTCGTCCCTGGCGCGCACGCTCACCGGCACCGAGCGTGCCGACGTGCTGCGCGGCGGGGACGACGACGACGTGCTGCGGGGCCGCGGCGGCAACGACCGGCTCTACGGCGGCGACGACAACGACCGGCTGCACGGCGGGCGGGGCAACGACCAGCTCTTCGGCGGGGACGACTCGGACCGCCTGTACGGCGACGCCGGCAACGACCGCCTGGTGGGCGGTGACGACAACGACCTGCTGGTGGGCGGCGCCGGCCGCGACCTGATCCTGGCCCGCGACGGCGATCGCGACACGGTGCGCTGCGGCCCCGGGCGCGACCGGGCCGTGGTGGACCAGTTCGACCGGGTGAGCGGCTGCGAGGTGGTGCAGCGCGCGGTGGTGCGGGGCGACGACGACGATGACGATGACGACGACTGAGGGGCACGCCGCCCGGGTGTGAGCCGGGCGGATGCCGGGGGCACCGAACGTACGTCCGGTGCCCCCGCTAGCGTGGGCGCCCATGGGCTACCCCCGCTGGCAGACCGCGCCGCCCACCTCACCGGTGGTGGAGGCCGCCAAGGCCGTGCGCGAGGCGTACGCGCCCCGTGACGCGCTCGCCGCCGAGCCCGCCGCACGGCGGGTCTACCGGCTACGGCCCACCGCCCGCACCGGGCTCTCCGCCCGGCTGGCGGAGATCCTCGACGACGAGCAGCGCGCGGCGGTGGAGGCGGCCCGGGGGCGCACGCTGGTGCTGGCCTCGGCGGGCTCGGGCAAGACGCGGGTGATCACCGCGATCGTGGCCCATCTGGTGGAGACGGGTACGGCGCCGCGGGAGCTGCTGCTGGTCACCTTCACGCGCCGCGCCGCGCGCGAGATGACCCAGCGGGCGCAGGCCCTGGCCGGGCGCGACCTGGCGGAGATGACCACGGGCACGTTCCACTCGGTGTGCCAGCGCCTGCTGCGCCGCCACGGCGCCCACGTGGGGCTGCCCGCCCGGTTCACCGTGCTCGACGGCGAGGATCAGGCCGACCTGGTGCGGGTGGCGCGGGACGCCCTGCGGGCGACGACCGCGCCGGCGGAGGGCGCCGGCGCGCCGCCGCGCCGGCGCCGTGCATCGCTTCCGCGCCCGGAGTGGATCGCGCAGGTCATCGGCCAGGCGGCCGAGTCGGCCCGCCCGCTCGCCGACCTGGTCACCGCCGCCAATCCGCGGCTGGTGGACCGGGTGGAGGAGCTGACGGCGGTGGCCACGGCCTACGCGGAACTGAAGCGGCGCGCGTGCGCCGTCGACTACGCCGACCTGCTGGTGCTCACCGTGCGGCTGCTCCAGGAGCACCCCGACCTGCGCCGGCGGCTGGCGGCCGAGACGCCGTGGGTGCTCGTGGACGAGCTGCACGACGTCAACCCGCCCCAGGCCGCCATCGTGGAGGCCCTGGCCTCCGAGGGCGCCCGGGTCATCGCGGTCGCCGACCCCGACCAGTCGATCTACGCCTGGCGCGGCGCCGACCCGGAGGTGGTGGCGCGCTTCGCCGCGCACGCGGAGACCACCGTGGTGCACCTCGACCGCAACCACCGCTCCACCCCCGAGATCGTGGCGCTCGCGCAGCACTGCCTGCCGCAGGGCAACCCGTGGGGCAAGCGGCTGACCGCGCGCCGCGCGGCGACGGGGGTCGCCCCCGTGGTGGCGCACTGCCTGTCGGTGGGCGACGAGGCGGCCTTCGTCACCCAGCGCATCGCCGACCTCATCACCGAGGGGCGGGCGCCGGGGGAGATCGGCGTGCTGTACCGCGCCCACCACCACTCGGTGGACCTGCAGCTCGCCCTTGCCGAGGCGGGGGTGGAGTTCGAGCTCTACTCCGGCGCCCGGTTCGTGGAGAGCGCGCACGTGAAGGACTTGCTCGCCTTCTGCCGCCTGCGCCACAACCCCCGCGACACCCTCGCCTGGACGCGCGCGCTGCGGCTGGTCCCGGGAGTGGGGGAGGCGGGCGCCGCGCGCGGCCTGCAGGCGGTGGAGGGCACCGACGACCTGGCCCAGGCGGCGACGGCGCTCGGTGGCGCGGCCCGCGGCCCGGGCCTGACCCGCGCCGCCGAGGTCGTGGCTCCGCTGGCCGCGCTCGACCGGCCGGAGGACCTGGTGCTGGCGGTGGCCCGGGGGGAGTGGTTCCGCGACGGGCTGCAGAGCCGGTTCCCCAACTGGCAGGACCGCGAGGGCGACCTGGCGCGCCTGGCCGAGATCGCGGCCCGTGCCCAGGACCTGGAGGGCTTCCTGGCCGACCTGCAGCTGGTCGAGCGGGTGGAGGCCGACGAGGATGTCTCCGGCCCCGCCCGCCGCGTGGCGCTGTCGAGCGTGCATCAGGCCAAGGGTCTGGAGTGGCCGGTGGTGTTCGTGCTGCAGGTGGAGGCGGGCTCGTTCCCGTCCGGGTGGGCGCTGTCGGAGGGCCGCCTGGACGAGGAGGAGCGCCTGTTCTACGTGGCGCTCACCCGGGCCCGCGACGAGCTGTACCTGTGCCGGCCCATCCAGGCCCGCCGGCCGTGGGACACCGGCGCCGACCGGGTGGTGATCAACGCGGGACTCGGGTTCCTGGACCGGCCCCTGGACGGCCTGGTGGAGGAGTGGTCGGTGCGGTGAGCTCGCCGTGCCCGTCGGTGCGCCGGGGCCGCGTCGGGAAGCACGGCGGCGGTTGACGCCGAGAGTGTTTGCGCGGGCGGCAGGACGGGGAATGGCGTCATCCCCCAGCGGGAGACCACACGACGGAGGTGCGACCATGAGGACCCGTACGCGCGTCATCGGGCTCGCCGCCGCCGGCGCTCTCGCGCTCGGCACTGCCGCCCCGGCGTTCGCCTCGGGGTACTGCCCGCCCAAGCCGCCCCCGGAGAAGTGCAAGCCGGGGTGGGGTTGGGGTGACAAGAACCACTGCCACTACGGTCCCCCCGGCCTGATCAAGCGCTTCTAGGCGGACCACGCCGGCGGCGGGCGCCGGGGCGCGGCGCCCGCCGCCGGACACCCCCAGCCGGGTGACGGCGCCCCCCCGGGTGCCTGTGCCAGTCTTCGCCCGTGCCCGGAGTCGCCACGTGATCGTCCTGCGCGCCGACGGGCGGCTGCGCCTGGTGCGGCAGGTGGACCACCAGGGCCAGTGCGGACTGATGGCGCGCGCCTGGGGCAACGGGGAGTTCGCGCGGCCCGAGCCGTACGCGCCGCTGATCACCGCGGCCGACCTGCACGACGAGGGCTGGCGCGACTGGGAGGAGCGGCCGCGCGTCGGTGCCGACGGCGCGCCGGTCGATTTCCCCGACCTCCCGCGCACCGTGCACGTGGATCTCTACGAGCGCGGCATCGCCCACGTCGAGGCCCTGGAGCCGCGGGCGGGGCTGGTGGTGTGCCTGCACGGGCGCGGGCTGTACGAGAAGCGTCTCGGCCTGGACGGGGAGCCGCCGCCGCGCGAGGGCAGGCCACCCCACGAGCGGGAGTTCATCGCCCGCCAGGAGGCGCGCGAGCGGCGGCTGCGCGACGGCCTGGGCGGTGGCGCGGCAGTGGAGGAGTGGGCCTGGGCCGGGTTCCGGCTGCTGCAGGCCTGGGACGTGCTGAGCCTGTACCTGACCTGGCACGGGCTGGCGCGCGGCGGCGCCTGGACGCTGCCCGCCGTGCCCCGCGGGGTGGGGGACCCAGGCGCGACGCTGCGGGTGGCGGCGGGCGGTCCGGAGACCTGCACCGTCGACCCGTGGCCCTTCGCGGCGGACGAGGTGGCCCTGCCCGTGACCGCGCGCACCATCCCCGACCGTGCCTACGCCGACGACGGGGACCTGTGGCGGGCCCTGGACGCGGCGCCCGAGGAGACGGTGACCTTCCGCGCCCGCCGCGCCTGACGGCGGGGCAAGGCCCGGCGCGCGATCGGACGACCGCGCGCCGGGCGAGCCGCTACTCGCCCTCGTACTTGAACGACACCTGCAGCCGCACGCGGTAGCTCTCGGCCTGCCCGTCCTCGTTGATGACGACGTCCTGCCGGATGACCTCCGCGATCCGCAGGTCGCGGAGCGTCTTGGAGGCCGTCTCGATGGCGAGGCGCGCGGCGTCCTCCCACGAGGTTTCGCTGGTGCCGACGATCTCGATGACCTTGTACACGCTGCCCATCGGGGCCTCCCCATAGTCGGTGCGAGCCGCTTTGTGCGGAGTATCACCAGCCCCCGGGGGTGCGGCAAGACGAAGGCCACGCCCGGTGCGCCGCGTGGGCCGGGGCACGCGTGCGGCGGGCCGCACGCCTGTCCGCCCGTCCGCACGGCCCCGTACACCCGGGTGCACACCCCGTGCACCGGTGCTGACGCACGGCGTCAACCGGGGCGCACAGGGGCCCGGGTCAGATGCGGATGGCCCCCTCGGCGCGCAACCGCGTCAGGTTGACCTCGGCGCGGGCGCGCATGGCGGCATCGGCGGGCACCACCACGCGCCCGCGGGCGGAGCTGCCGAGCCACAGCACCCGCTCGGGGTCCGCCAGGGCGCGCGCCGCCGTGAGGGCGCAGGCGACGGCGTCGATCCGCGCGGCGTCGGCGATGAGGGCCCAGTCGTCGCCGGACGGGTCGGGCCACCACCCGTCCAAGTCCACGGCCGTCGCCAGCAGCCGTGCCGCCTCGGCCATGCCCGCCGCCTGAGCCCGCCCCGTCCCCTTGGGGCGGTAACGGGGGGCCCGCAGCGCCAGCCACTCGGCCCGGTAGCGGCCCAGATCGCCCTGATCAGCCGCCCCGGCGCGCTCCCGGGCCAGCTGTCGGAGCGCCACGTCCGGGACCCCCTCCGCGAGGTCGCGCCCCGGGCCGGCCGCCCGCGCGGCGAGCGCCTCACCGCGCACGCCCCCGGCCAGCTGTGCCAGCCGCCGGCGCGAGGCGGGGAACACCGGGCAGTCGAGCCAGGAGAGCACGACCTCCACGTCGCGGCGGCCGGTCTCGTTGGGCACGACGAGCGGGGCGTCCACCACCAGCAGCAGGGGGTCGCCGGGCAGCGCCGCCACGATCTGCGCGTCGCCCTCCAGCAGCTCCAGGCGGACCAGGTGCCCCGCCGCGTCCACCTCCGCCAGGCACGACGGTCGGCCCGAGCCGACCAGGCGGGAGTCGGGCAGCAGATGGAGTCCGAGCGCGCGCGGGGGCATCTCGTCCAGGCTACGCGGCCGGCGCGGCCCCTCCGCCCCCCGGGACGCCCCTGGACCGGCTTCCGCGCCTGTGCGAGGGTCCCGCGGATGGAGACCCTCTTCCCGGGGCGGCGGGCGTGACCTCGCTGCTGCTGCTGCTCATCGCCGCCATCGCCCCCTGGACCGTGCATCTGGCGCCGCCCCGGCAGCGCCTGCTGGCGCTGGTCGGCATGGTGGCGGTGCTGATGCTGTTCGGGATCTTCGTGCGCAACCCGATCACGGCCTGGGAGTTCTGGGTGGGCCTGGCCGCGGGCGTGGTCAGCGTGGTCGCCCTGGCGGCCACCACCGGGGCGGGCCTGGTCCGCCGTTACGAGGGCAGCCGCCGCCGCTGACGTCGGGCAGGGGCGCACCTCTCGCCACCTCCGGCAACCGACGCACCACCTCCGGTGCCACCTGGAGCGAGATGTGTGGCGCCGAGACGACCCGTCTCACGCGATGCGACCCTCAGGCAGGTCGGCGGCCGGCGCACCTCACGCCTCCCCCTGGCGTACGAGGGGCTCGTCGGACGGCGCGCCGCGCGACCCAGGACCTGCCCGAGGAATGGGGTCCGCACCCCATTGCCCGTGGTCGCCGGGCTCGGCGTACCCTCGCCACACCTCGCGAGGTCTCCATCGGTACCAAGAGAGGAGATCCGACGATGCTTCGGACGCGCACCTCGCGCTTCCGGCTGGCCCTTGCCACCGTGGGCGCGGCACTCGTGCTGGCGGGCGGAACCGGCGCCGCCCTCGGTGTGGGAGGCCCGAACGAGGCCGGCAAGTCGGGGAAGTTCCACCCGAAGAGCAACCCCTGCACCAGCCAGAACAACCACCCGCACTGCCCGGGTCCGCACTAGGAACTGCACGGGGTCAGGGCGCGCGCCGCCGCCGAGCGCGCGCCTCGGCTCCGACCCCCGGCCGGCTCCTCTCGGCACGGCACGTCCGTCACCGAGGCCGCCCGGGACGAGGCCCCGCGCCGCCGCCGCCGGCCGCGGGTCAGGAGC
>DATMJR010000242.1:0-3223 GCA_035553775.1 Miltoncostaeaceae bacterium
GGCCCCCGGCGGGCGGGAGCGCGTCCCCGCCGGGGGCCTCTTCGTGCTGATCGGCGCCGCGCCCCACACGGCGTGGCTGCCGGACGAGGTGACGCGGGACCGCTGGGGCTACGTCCTCACCGGCACCGACCTCGGCCCCGCGCACCTCGGCGCCTTCGACGGCCACCCGCCCCGGGCGCTGGAGACCAGCGTGCCCGGCGTGTTCGCGGCCGGCGACGTACGCCACGCGTCCGTCAAGCGCGTGGCGTCGTCGGTGGGGGACGGCGCCATCGCGATCAAGCAGGCGCAGGAGTTCCTCGACGCGCGCGCCGCCGGCGCGGCGCCCGCCCCCGCCGCCCGAACGGGCTGACGGTGGCGGTCGCCGGCCACGGCCGGGCGCCGGCCGGGACCCGCGGCCGGCTGTGGGTGGCCGGCCCCGCGCTGCTGGTGCCCCTGGCGGGGCTGGTGCTGCTGCTGGCCGTGCCGGAGCTGGACGGCCGGTGGCAGCACCAGCCCGCCCACTTCTGGCTGGTGCTGGTGGCGGCCGGGCTCAACGCCGCGCTCGCCTACTCCACGTCGGCAACGGCGCATCGCCGCGGGGACGCGCGGGTGTTCCTCGTGTCGATGGCGTTCCTGCTCGCGGCCGGCTTCCTGGCGCTCCACGCGCTGGCGACGCCGCGGGTGCTGCTCGACCGGCCCAATGGCGGCTTCACGCTGGCGACGCCGGTCGGCCTGGCCCTGGCGAGCGTCCTGGCGGCGGCCTCCACGGCGGTCGCCGCGCCGGCGCGGGCGCGAGCCGTGATGCACCGGGCGCGCGCGATCCGCGCCCTGTGCATCGCTCTGCTCATCCTCTGGGCCGCCTGGTCGCTGCTCGAGCTGCCGCCGCTCGACGATCCCACCCCGCTGGAGCGGCTGTCGGGACCGCTGGTGGGCCTGGCGCTGGCCGGCGTCGCCCTCTACGGGTGGTCGGTCGTCCATTACGCCCGTCTGCACCTGCGCCGGGGGGCCGAGCTGCTGCTGGCCCTGGCGTGCGCCATGGCGCTCCTGGCGGAGGCGATGGCGGCGATCGCCGTCTCGCGCTCCTGGCACGCCTCGTGGTGGACGTGGCACCTGCTGATGCTGGCCGCGTTCGCCCTGATCGCGCTCGGCGCCCACCGGGAATGGCACGAGGAGCGCTTCGCGGACCTGTACGTGGACGACCCGTCGGGGGTCCGCCGCGAGGTGAGCGTGCTGTTCGCGGACCTCGCGGGGTACACGTCCTTCTCGGAGGCGCACGGGCCCGACGAGACCGCGCGGATGCTCAACGCCTACCTGCGCGTCGCGGTCCCCGAGGTGGTCGGACGTCATGGCGGCGAGGTGGACCGCATCATCGGCGACGCCGTCATGGCGGTCTTCAACCGGCGGGGCGACCAGCCGGACCATGCGCGGCGCGCGGCCCGTGCGGCGCTCGACCTGCAGGACGCGACCGCCGCCCTCGCCGCCGGCAACCCGGGCTGGCCGCGCTTCCGGGTCGGCGTCAACAGCGGCGAGGCCTCGGTGACCGTCCTCGGCACCGTCGGCGGCCGCACGCAGAGCGTCGTCGGCGACACCGTCAACCTGGCCGCGCGTCTGGAATCGGCCGCGCCCGTGGGCGGTGTCCTGATCGGCCCCGGCACGGCCCGGCGGCTGGGGCCGGCGCGGCTCGAGTCGGTCGGGGCGCTGCGCGTCAAGGGGCGGCGCGCCGAGGTGGACGCGATGCGGCTGCTGGAGGTGGACCCCTAGGCCGGTGTCCGGGCATGCGCCACCGGGTACGGTGCCCAGGTCAGTCAACGAAGGGAGACGGCGATGGACGATCGCACTGTACGCGCGGCCCACTGGTTGGCCAGCGGGCGCTCCTCGTCCCTGGTCGCGCCCGCGGTGCGGCTGGCGACCGACCCCCGCGCGCGGGACGCGATCGACCGCGTCCGCAACGCCGGAGACATCCTCAGCGACATCGACGTCCAGCGGCTCCGCGACATCGCGGAGCGGCTGAGCGACGACCGCGACTTCCGGCGCGGCGTCAGCCTGGCGGCGTCGCGCGTCCAGGCCGCCGCGGAGGAGTCGCGGCAGCGGCGGCGCTGGTGGATGTGGCTCGGCGTGCTCGCGGCCCTGGCCGGCGCCCTCGCGTACCTGGGCCCGAAGTTCATGTCCCGCGGCGACGGGGACGACCCGTACGCCGTCGGAGGCACCGGCGAACACGACGACGGGGTCCGCCCGGCGGGCTCGCCCTACAGCTCGGGCGCACCCACCGGCTGACCGCGGCGGGCCGCCGCCCCGACCGGGGGCGGCGGCCCGTCCGCGTCAGGCGTCATCGGTCGACGTCCATCGGCGCAGGCGGACCCGCAGGAACATCGGCTCCGGCGCGGGCGCCGGGGGCTCCTCCGTCGCGCCGACGCCGTCGTCCCCCAGGCCCGGGGCCCGCGTCTCCGGGTCGGCCGCGGGCTCCCAGGCGGCCGCCGGACCCTCGTCCTTGGACTCGCGCACCGCATGGCGCGTCTCGGGGGTGGGTCCCTGCGTGGTGTCGGGCAGGGCGTCCCGGCCGCCCTCCGGGTGGCGCGTCGCCGGCGTGGGCCCCCGGGAGAGGTCCTCGCCCTCCAGCCAGCGGTCGCGCGTGTCGTCCCAGGGCCGCACCCCGTGCCCGTAGTGGGCCGCCAGCTGGGACTCCGCGTCGAAGTCGACGACCTCGCCCTCGTCGAACGACGGCGCGTCGCGCATCTGCGCCGACGTGTACGGGCAGACGAGCGCGTCGCCGTCCTGCCCGATGCCGGCGACGGGCACCGCGTGCCGGCGCGTGCCCAGGAAGCCGCTGCGCACCTCCAGGTACTGCACCGCGCCCTGGTCGTCGATCAGGAAGCCGTGCACGGTGCCGAGCACCTCGCCGTCGGCGCCGCGCAGCGGCCGGTCGCGCAGGATGAGCATGTCGTCGGATCCGAGGCCGCGCACCCTCTCCTCCTCGTCGTGTGGCCTGGGGACCCGGTTCCCGCGCGGCCGCCCCGCTACCCCCCGGAGCCCCCGGGCCGGACGCACCGCGACCCCTCGGCGTGGGCCGCCGCGAGGACGGCGGCGATCTCCTCGACCCCGTATCGCGCCTGGAGGCCGCTCGGATTGGGCGCCACCCACAGGGGCCGGCCACCCACCGCCTCCTCCTGCCGGCCCAGCCCCGCGCGGGGGCGCGCGGGGCTGGGCCGGCAGGAGGAGGCGGTGGGTGGCCGGCCCCTGTGGGTGG
>DATMJR010000243.1:0-5615 GCA_035553775.1 Miltoncostaeaceae bacterium
GTGCAGCGCCTCGCGGTCGAGGGCGTCCACCTCCTCCTCCGCGGGCACGCCCTGCTCGGCGACGAAGACCTCGAACCGGACCGCGCGCAGCGCCTGCCACTCGGCGGGACGCGCGGCGCGCACCTGCACGGCGCCGCCGCTCACCCCTGGGCCACCAGGTCCTCCAGCAGCGCACGCTCACCCCGGTACGACAGCAGGCGCGGGGCGTCGCCGAGCGGGATCCAGCGGGCCTCCGCCACCTCCCGGCGCATCGCCTCGGCGAGGTCGTTGATGGTCCCGGCGACCGGCTCCATCAACCAGAACCGGACGGTCTTGGCGATCCGCACGCCCTCACGCACGTAGAAGTAGCGGATCGGGGACAGCGCACGGACCGTGCGGCAGCGAAGGCCGGTCTCCTCGTGCACCTCCCGGAGCGCCGCCTCCTCGGCCCCCTCGCCCGGGTCGATCTGCCCCTTCGGCAGCGTCCACGTGCCGTCGGGCCGGCCCGCCGGGCGGATCACGGCCAGGGCGCGCCCGCCGGGCCCGCCCGCCGCGCGCAGAACCACTCCGCCCGCGGACGTCTCACGGCGCGTCGGCATGCGTCGTGCGTCCCCCATCCGCCGGATGCTACGCCGGTGCGGCACCGCTGCCCTGGCACCACCGCCCGGCGCCGGGCTAGGGTGTCGCCCGTGCACGTCGGAGTCCTCACGGGCGGGGGCGACTGCCCGGGCCTCAACGCGGTCATCCGCGCCGCGGTGCGCACGGGCGAGCGCCGCCACGGCATGCGCTTCACCGGCTTCCGCCGCGGGTGGCGGGGTGTCCTGGAGGGCGAGACCGTCGCCCTCGACGGGCCGGCGACGGCCGGGATCCTGCACCGCGGCGGCACCATCCTCGGGAGCTCGCGCACCAACCCGTTCTCCCGGGAGGGCGGACCCGAGGGCGTGCGCGAGGCGCTGCGGGCGCACGGCCTGGACGCCCTGATCGCGATCGGCGGCGAGGACACGCTCGGCGTCGCCAACCGCCTGCACGCCGAGCTGGGCCTGCCCGTCGTGGGCGTGCCGAAGACCATCGACAACGACCTCTCCGGCACCGACTACACGTTCGGATTCTGGACGGCGGTGCAGATCGCGGTGGACGCCATCGACCGGCTGCACAGCACCGCGGAGTCGCACGACCGGGTGCTGGTCGTGGAGGTCATGGGCCGCCACGCCGGGTGGATCGCGCTGGAGTCGGGACTGGCCGGGGGGGCGGACGCGATCCTCATCCCCGAGGTGCCCGCGAGCGTCGACCGCGTCGCCGGGCACGTGCGCGCGCGCGCGGACCGCGGGATCGGCTTCTCGATCATCGTGGTCAGCGAGGGCGTCGAGCTCGAGGCCGAGGCGGGCGGGGACGGGCCGGTCGACGAGTTCGGCCATTCGCTGCTGGCGCGCCGCGGCGTCGGCGAGTCCCTGGCCGAGCGGCTGTCGGAGGCGACGGGCCGCGAGTGCCGGGCGGTGGTGCTCGGCCACGTCCAGCGCGGCGGCACGCCCATCGCGTACGACCGGTCGCTGGCGACGCGCTTCGGGCAGCGGGCGGCCGAGATGGTGGCCGCGGGCCGCTGGGGGCGCATGGCCGCGCTCCGCGGGGCGGAGGTCGTCGACGTCCCCCTCGCCGAGGCCGTGGGCACGCTCAAGACCGTGCCCGCCGCGGCCTACGCCGACGCCGAGGTCTTCTTCGGCTGAGCCGCCGGCTCCCGCACGGGAGCGTGACGGAGGCGGCGCGGGTCCGGCACGGGGTGTGCGCGGGCCCTGCCGGGGACTGCTGCTAACCTCGCCGCCGTGGGCAGGATGGTCGTCATCTGCGAGAAGCCGTCGGTCGCGCGGGACGTCGCCGCGGCGCTGTACGGGTCACGCGCCAAGAAGTCGGGCGACTTCTACGAGGCGCCGGACGCCGTGATCGCGTTCGCCGTCGGGCACCTGCTGGAGCAGGTCGACCCCGACACGTACGACGAGCGCTTCAAGAAGTGGCGCTACGAGGACCTCCCCATCGTCCCCGACGAGTTCCGGTACCAGGCGCGCGACGCCCGCTCCGGCAAGCAGCTGTCGGCCCTGCACAAGGCGATGGGCGCCAAGGACGTCGACCTGCTGGTCAACGCCTGCGACGCCGGGCGCGAGGGCGAGCTCATCTTCAAGCTCATCCTGCAGAGCGCCCCCGCCCGGGTGCGCGCGCTGCCGGTCAAGCGGGCGTGGTTCAGCTCCATGACCTCCAAGGCCATCCGCGACGCCTTCGCGCAGCTGCGCGACGACGTGCAGATGGTGCCGCTCGAGGAGGCGGCGCGGGCCCGTTCGGAGGCCGACTGGCTGGTGGGCATGAACGGCACCCGGGCCGCCACCACGCGCGCGGGCTCGGCGCGCAAGGTCCTCTCGGTCGGCCGCGTGCAGACCCCCACGCTGGCGCTCATCGTCAACCGCGACCTGGCGATCGACGCATTCGTGCCCGAGGACTACTGGGAGGTCGACGCCGGATTCCGCACCGGCGAGGGCGCCGTGTACCAGGGGCTCTGGCACCGCGGGTCGGTGACGCGGATGACCAGCGCCGAGGAGGCCGAGCGCGTCCGGGACGCCGTCGCAGGGCGCCCGGGCCGGGTCGAGTCGCTGGAGACCAAGCCGCAGGTCGAGCAGCCCCCGCTGCTCTACGACCTCACCACCCTGCAGCGCGAGGCGAACCAGCGCCACGGGTTCTCGGCGCAGCGCACGCTGTCGGCGGCGCAGGCGCTGTACGACCAGCACAAGCTGCTCACCTATCCGCGCACCAACAGCCGGTACCTGTCCGGCGACCTCGTCGCGCAGCTGCGGCCCACGGTGCAGGCCGTCGGCGCCGCCTCCCACGAGTACGCCTCGCCGGCCCGGTTCGTGCTGGGCCTCGAGCGGCTGCCGCTCAACCGCGTCGTCAACGACGCGCGCGTGGGCGACCACCACGCCATCATCCCCACCGAGGGCGACCACGACCTGTCGGGCCTGGGCCGGGACGAGCGGCGCATCTACGACATGGTCGCGCGCCGCTTCCTGGCCGTGTTCCACCCGCCGGCGCGGTTCGAGCGCACGGTGGTGGAGACGCGCGTCGAGGAGCACCTGTTCCGCAGCCGCGGCAAGGTGATGCTGGAGGCGGGCTGGCGCGCCGCGTACGGGGAGCAGACCGACGCGGAGAAGCGCGCGGAGGAGGCCGCCACGCGCCCCGAGGGCGAGGCCGGCGAGGCCGACGCCGAGCGCGAGCAGGCGCTGCCGGCGCTGCGCGAGGGCCAGGAGGTCACCTGCGCCACCGCCGAGAGCCTCGCCAAGCGCACCAAGCCGCCCGCCCGCTACTCGGAGGGCACGCTGCTGCGGTCGATGGAGACCGCCGGCAAGCTCGTCGAGGACGACGAGGCCGCCGAGGCGATGAAGGACGCCGGGCTGGGCACGCCCGCGACGCGGGCGGCCACCATCGAGCGGCTGATCGACGCGGGGTACGTGGAGCGCGAGGGGCGCAGCCTGCGGGCCACCGAGAAGGGCGTCGGGCTCATCACCCTGCTGGGCGACCACGTCCTGACCAAGCCCGAGCTCACCGGTCGCTGGGAGCAGCGGCTCAACCGGATCGAGCGCGGCGAGGAGCGGCACGGCGACTTCCGCCGCGACGTGGAGGCGTTCACGCGCGACGTGGTCGCCTGGTTCGCCGACAAGGAGCGGCAGGACCTGCGCGTGGAGCGCCGGGTGCTGGCCGCCTGCCCCACGCCGGGCTGCGGGGGCCACGTCGTCGAGTACCCCAAGAGCTACGGCTGCAACAGCTACCGCGGCAAGGACGACCCGGGGTGCGGATACACCCTGTGGAAGACCAACAACGGGCGCACCCTCTCGCTGGAGGAGGCGCTCGAGCACATCGCCGCGGGCCGGTCGAGCGCCGACCTGCAGGAGCAGCGCGAGGTGCTCGGCCCCTGCCCCACCGTGGGGTGCGAGGGCCACATCATCGAGCGCGGCCGCTCGTACGGATGCACCAGCTGGAAGAGCCGCTCCGAGCCCGGCTGCGGGTTCGTGATCTGGAAGAAGGTCCGCGGAAAGCCGGAGGTCGACGTCGAGACCGCCCGGCAGATGGTGGCCCGCGGGGAGACCAACGCCGAGCCCGCCACGGCCAAGGAGCCCATCGGCGACTGCCCCACGCCCGGCTGCGGCGGGCAGATCGTGGAGAACAGCCGCGCCTACGGGTGCACCAGCTGGAAGAGCCGCAAGAACCCGGGGTGCGGGTTCGTCATCTGGAAGCGCGAGAAGGGCCACGAGGTGAGCCGCGAGGAGGCCGCCGAGAAGCTGGCGGCCGCCCACGCGGCCGGCGTCCCCGCGCCGGCCGGCGACGGCGCACCCGCCTCGGCGGCCGCGCCCGCCGCGCCCGCCCGACCCCGCCGCAGCCGCAGCCGGGTCGCATGACCGCCGCCGGGGACGACCCCGGCGCCGCGGCACCGGGCCTCCGGCAGCGCGTCGCCGCCCACCTGCTCGCGCACGGCGAGTGGACCTACTCGCGCGCCTCGGGCCCGGGCGGTCAGCACCGCGACCACGCCGAGACGCGGGCGGAACTCACCCTCCGCCCGGAGCACCTCGCGGGGCTGCCGGAGCGCGTGGCGCAGCGGTTGCACGCCTCCTGGGGGCTCGACCGGCAGCCGCTGCGCCTGCGCGCCGGCACCGAGCGCTCGCGGGAGCGCAACCGCGCCCTCGTCGCCCACCGGCTCGCGCAGCGCGTCGGCACGGCCCTCGCGCCGCCCCCGCCCCCGCGCCGGCCGACGCGGCCGGGCGCGGGCGCACGCGCCCGCCGGCGCGCGGGCAAGGAGCACCGCGCCGCCGCCAAGGCGCTGCGGCGGGCGCCCGCGTCAGAGGCCTGAGGGCACCGCCGGAGCCGGCGCGGCCGGCGCGGCCGCCGCTGCCTCCGCGCTGACCGCGCCGGCGTCGCCGGGCGCGTGGGCGTCGGCGAGCGCGCCGGACTCCACCAGGCGCCCCAGCGCCTCCACGGCGACCGGCCAGAACTGCCCTCCCGCGCACGCCCGTAGCTCGCGCAGGGCCGCCGCGGGCGGCAGCGCCTCCTTGTAGGCGCGCAGCGAGACGATCACGTCCCAGGCGTCGGCCACCGCCAGCAGGCGGGCCTCCTCGGGGATGAGGTCGCCGCGCAGGCCGTCGGGGTAGCCGCCCCCGTCCCAGTGCTCGTGGTGCGCGCGCACCCACCGGGCCTGCTCCGGCGAGAGCACGTCGGCCACGATCTGCGCGCCCACCACCGGATGGCGCCGGATCACGGCGAACTCCTCCGCGCTCAGCGGGCCCGGCTTGAACAGCACGCCGTCGGGCACGGCGATCTTGCCGACGTCGTGCACCAGGCCGGCCTCGCGCAGCTGCCCCAGCCGCTCCGCCGGCCACCCGAGCGCCGCGCCGATGCGGACCGCCAGGTCGGCGACGCGCATCGAGTGCCGGTGCGTGTGGGGGTCGCGGGCGTCGACGGCCCAGGCGAGCGCGCGCATGGCCCGCAGGGACGGCGTCTCGGCCAGCAGCGCCGACTGGCGCGCGAAGACCTGCTCGGCCACCGGGAACGAGTACGCGACCGCGCGGTCACGGCCCGACATCCGCGCCCACTGCAGGGCGACCTCGGCC
>DATMJR010000244.1:0-7161 GCA_035553775.1 Miltoncostaeaceae bacterium
CAGCAGCGACGGGTCCCAGACCACGAGCGCCGGGCGCACGCGGGCGCGGGCGGCGGGGGTCCCGGGGGCGAGGCGGTGGATCGCGGTCATCTCGGCGCCCGACAGCGTCGTGGGCACCGCCACCACGGTGCGGGGCCCATCGGCGGCGGCGAGCGCCTTCGCCACGTCGATGACGCGTCCGCCCCCCAGCGCGACCAGCAGCCCGCCCCGGACCTCGGAGCGCAGGGCGCCGGCGACGGCATCCACCGTGCCGGCGGGCACGTGGTGGACCGCCTCCGCGAGATCGGCGAGCGCGGGCGCCTGCACGCGGGCCCGCGGCGTCGTCAGGAGCGCGAAGGCGTCGTCCAGCAGCCCCGGCAGCGCGGCGAGGGAGCCGCGCCCGAAGTGGACGGTGCGCTCACCGTCGTGCCAGGCGAACGGGCGGTCCGCCGGCCAGAGGGTCACGGGTGCGCGGGACCGCGGGGCGGGGCGATGCGCCCCGCCCCCGCCGGCGTCAGCCCTTGTCGGCGCCCTTCGCCCCGGAGGCCACGGCCTCCTTGAGGACGGCGCCCGGCGTGAAGCGCGGGACGACGCGCGCGGGGATGGTGACCTTCTTGCTGGGGTCCTGCGGGTTGACGCCGATGCGCTCGGCGCGCTCGGAGCGGGAGAACTTGCCGAAGCCGGCGAAGCTCACGTCCTCGCCGCTGCGCAGCGACTCGCGGATCTCCACCAGCACGGCCTCGACGGCACGCGACGCCTCCTGGGAGGTCATCTCCGCGCGCCGGGCGACGCGCCCTACGAACTCGGCCTTGTTCATTGCGACCCCCTGGATGTGCGGTTCCGATGCTGCTGCGGCGGCAACCTAGCAGTGTCCGCGGACGGGATCGCGCACGACAGGGCGATCCAGGGGCCTACGTATCACGCCCACGGCGGCCGGGGGAATAGGGCGCGCCCCGAAAACGGGCCGGTGCACCGGCGCGTCGAGCGGACGCGCCATCGGTCGCGGAGGCGCGCTCCTCAACCCCGCCGGGGCTAGAGATTGTGCCTACGCAGCGCCGGCGGGGGTGCGACGACCTCAGTGGTGTGACCCGTCTCCGCCACGTGCGGCGCCCGGCACGCCCCCTGCGGGGTGGCCCGGCCGCAGCCGCTCTCGTCGTCGCCGGGGCCGCCGCCCTCCTCGGACCCGCGGCGCCCTCCCTGGCGGCACCCTCCTCGGACACCGTCCTGGTCAGGATCGACAGCGGGGCCACCCGATCTGAGCGTTCGGACATCGCGCGTCGCCTCGACGCCGAGGGGGTCGTCTCCCTGCCGGGCGGCTGGCGCGCCTACCGCGTCGACGACGCCCGCACGGCCACGGAGGCCCGCCGCGCGCTCGCCGGTGCGGAGGGCGTGGACGAGGTGCGCCTGCCGCAGCGGCTGACCGTCTCGGCCCCCGACGATCCCTACCTGCTCTCGGGCCAGCAGTGGGGCCTGCGCAACACCGGCTCCGGCGGCGGGACCGCGGGCGTGGACGTGGACGCCCTCGGCGGCTGGCCGCGGATCGCGGCGGCGCAGCCGGTCACGGTGGCGGTGGTCGACACCGGCGTGCAGACCACCCACCCGGACCTGGTGGGGCGCGTGTGGACCAACCCGGGTGAGATCGCGGGCAACGGCATCGACGACGACGGCAACGGCTTCGTCGACGACGTGCACGGCTGGGACTTCGCGGCCGACGACGCGTCGGTGTACGACGACGGCACCGCGGACCGGCACGGCACCCACGTGGCGGGTGTCATCGCCGCCCGGACCGGCGACGGGCAGGGCATGGCGGGCATCGCCCCCGGCGCCCGCATCATGGCCCTGAAGTTCATCGGCGCCGGCGGGAGCGGCTGGAACACGGACGCGGTCCAGGCGATCCAGTACGCGGTCAACGGCGGCGCCCGCGTCATCAACGCCTCGTTCGGGGGCACCGGCCACGACCCGGTCCTCTGCAGCGCGATCACCTGGGCGGCCGAGCGCGGCACGATCTTCGTCGCCGCGGCGGGCAACAACGGCCAGGACCTGGACACGGCGTCGATGTGGCCGGCCAAGTGCCCCGAGCCGACGATGGTCACGGTGGCCGCGGTCACGAACACGGGCGCCCTCGCCACCTTCTCGAACCGCTCGGCGACGCACGTCGACCTGGGCGCCCCCGGCCAGGGGATCCTCTCGCTGGTCCCGAACGGCCACGCCTACATGTCGGGCACGTCCATGGCGGCTCCGCACGCGGCCGGCGCCGCCGCCGCCCTGCTCGGCGAGCGTCCCGGCCTGGCGCCCGGGCAGGTGCGCACCGCCCTGCTGCAGGGTGGGCGGCCGCTGACCTCGCTGGCCGGCACCACGGTGTCCGGCCGGATGCTCGACCTGCGCGGCGCGCTGCAGGCCGCCGAGGGCGTGCCGGCCGACACCACGCCCCCGGCGCCCTTCGCGCTGGTCGCGCCGGCGCCGTCCGCCGCCACGGGTGAGGCGCGCCCGCTGTTCACCTGGGACGCCCCGGCGGACGGCGCCGTGCTTTACCGCCTCCGCGTCGACGGCGCCGAGGTCGCGGCGGTCGCGACCACCTCGGCCTCCCCGGGTGCGGACCTCGGGGAGGGTGCCCACACCTGGAGCGTCGATGCCGTCGACGCGGCCGGCAACGTGCGCTCCTCGGGCGCGCGCGTGCTGGTGGTCGACCGCACCGCGCCCACGGCCCCGGCGGTGCTGGCCCCCGCGCGGGGCGCGCGCCCCGTCCCCGGGCCCGTCACGGTGCGGTGGAGCGCCGCCGCGGACGCCGGGTCCGGCCTGGCCGGGTACGAGGTGCTCGTCGACGGCGCCGTCGCGGCCCGCGTCGGCCCGGGATCGCTCCTCGCCCCCGTCACGCTCCCCGCCGGCGACCGCTCGATCGCGGTCCGCGCCCTGGACCGCGCGGGCAACGCCCGGGCCTCCGCCGTCCTGCCCCTCGCCGTCGCCCCGCGGGTCACCGCCCCCCGCCCGCGGGTCGTGGTGACGCCGCGGCCGGTCCGCGTCGGCCGCCGCACGGTGGTGCGCGTGCGGACCACCCGCCCCGCACGTGTGACGCTGGTCGTCGGCACGAAGGGCGGACGGCCGGTGGCGAACGTGCGGGCCGTGCTGCCGAAGGGACGCAGCGCGGTGGTGCTGCCGCCGCGCGTGGTGCGCGCCGCGGGGGCCCGGCCGACGGTGGGCCTCGCCGCCGTGGCCCTGGCGCGGTAGCGCCCGTCAGGCGAGCAGCACCACCCGCACGACCGGCTCGCCGTCGGCGCCGGCGACGGCGTGGAACCCGACCAGGCAGGGCAGCGCGTCACGCATCTGCACGACGTCCCCGTCCTCGAGCAGCCCCCCCGCCAGCACATAGCCGGCCAGCTCCTTCAGCAGGCGCACCCCCGCCTCCAGGAACATCGTCGGCAGGTTCTGCAGCTCCAGCTCCGGGTGCGCGGCATAGACGCCGAGCCCGACAGTGACCAGGCGCGCACCCCGCGCCTGGCCCTGCTGGGTCAGCCAGGGGCGCGCGGCGAGGTCCTCCATCGGCGGCCGGTCCTCGCCGCTGCCGATGCCCTGCAGCTCGGCGTGCCCGGGCGCGTCGGGGAAGTTCGGTGTCTCGACCGCCACCTGCACGCGGGGGTCGTCGATGCGCTCGCTGACGGGGACCTCCCTGGGGACCCCGCAACTGTACGTCCCCGCGCCGGGGACGCGGCCCCTAGTAGGTGGCGGCCTCCACGTCGAGCCAGTCCTCGCCGACCTCGCGCACGAGCAGCGGCGTCACCGAGCGGGGCGGGAGGCCCAGGACGGACCCGAGGGCCTCGGCGAACTCGTTCAGCGGCTCCCCCACCAGCTCCTCGTGGGAGATCCAGAACAGGTCGTCGCGGGGGCCGCCGAACTCGCCGTCCTCGCGCAGGTGCGCGACCAGCCGGTCGGCCGCATCGGCGACCGCCTCGAACTGGTCGATGGCGAGCTCGAACGGGAACCGGAACAGCACGCCCATGCCCGGCTCGACGGGTCCGCAGCTGAGCCAGGTGGAGCAGTCGGCGAGACGTTCACTGGAGACGATGGCCATGGCGCACGCTCCCGGGGGTGAGAGAGGGACCTGGCGTCCCTTCGGACGTTCCTCACCCCGAGTGAAGCACCGCGCCCGGACACGTGACAAGGAGCACCAGTGTCGCGCGGGTGTAACGGTGGGGACCACAGCCGCTCCCCGGCCGGGAGCGCAGCGTATGGCGCGTCTGCAGGCCGGTCCGTCACCACCGCGGCGTGCGCCCGGCCTGCCACTGCGCACAGCTCGCCTTCCATGGCGTGCGGTCCCACGCTTTCCATCCAGCGTCCGCCTACCCGGTCCTGATCGGGCTCCCCTCTGGGTACCGATAGGCGATGGGACTTTTAGGACCGGCGGGGACCACAGCCGCTCCCCGGCCGGGAGCGCGGCGTGTGGCGCGTCTGCAGGCCGGTCCGTCACCACCGCGGCGTGCGCCCGGCCTGCCACTGCGCACAGCTCGCCATCCATGGCGTGCGGTCCCACGCCATCCATCCACCCGTTCGCCTACCCGATTCCGGTCGGGCTCTCCCTGCGGGTACCGATCGGCGATGACGCCGCCGTTTCACGAGTCCTCGCACCCATCGGTACCCGAGGCGACCACCGGCCAGGACGGCAGGCCAGACGCGTGGACGGATGGTCCGAGGTCACGAGCCAGGGATGGCGAGTTCGACGTCGTGGCAGGTTGGCCGAGAGGCGCGGTGATGAGGGTAAGGCGGACGGGCGCGCCGTACGCCCCGTCGTCGGCCGCACGGCGGTTGTGGTCCGCCCGGCCGCGAGGCGGTGGTGGTCCGCCACGCCCGAGCTACAGCTCGGGCGGCCACCTCTCCTCCGGCCGCAGGCCGGTCGTGCCCGCCGGGACCATCCGCTGCCGGCCGGGGTCCATCGCCTCGTAGGGGCGGATGACCGGCGCCCGCCAGGTGACGTAGGAGCGGCAGGCCGCGTCCGGGTCGTCGGGGTTCTGCCGGATGGCCTCGGCCAGCGCGTGCGCGTCTCCGAGTCCGAGGCCCGAGGAGACGCCGGTCTCGGGGCCGAAGAAGTGCGCCGAGTCGCCGATGAGCACGAGACCGGGCATCCACCACTCGGGGCAGGTCATCAGCTGCGGCTCCGAGTACCGGACCTGATCGATGGAGGTGAGGCCGGAGACGCCCTGCTCCGACTCGGGCAGCAGACGGGTCCAGGACTCCTTTACCGCCTCGACGCCCGGCGCCAGAGCGGCCTCGGCCCCGATCTTGGGGATGCTGCGCCAGCCCGCCGAGCCCTCGGGCCAGCCGAGCGTGCCGATGTGCCCGCCGTCGGACAGGTAGGCCATCCCGAACGACACGCTGCCCGGCGTGTCGCACATCCACGTGAGCGCCGCCTCGGCGAGCGGCTCGAAGTTGGCCTCGAGCCCGGCCATCCGGCGGACCGGGGAGCCGATGCCGTCGCAGGCGATCACGAGGTCGGCCTCGAAGGTGCGCTCGCCCTCGGGCCCCTGGGCCACCACGCCGACGATACGGCCGGAGTCGTCGCGCACCAGGTCGGTGACGGTGTGCTCGTACTCGACCGGCAGGTCGCGGGCGAGCGCGTTCAGCAGCTTGCCGACGGCGACGCAGAGGGCGACGCTGCTGCCGTCCTCCCGCGGGGCGATGTCCCAGCCCTGCGCGCGCACCTCGGACAGGACCCCGACCTCCTCGAGCGGCGGGTAGCCCTGGTACCCGAGCATGTAGCCGCGCGGGATGTAGGCGCCGGCGTGCATCCGCTCGAACACCACGGGCTCGACGCCCCGCATGCGCAGCAGGCGGGCGAGCGTCATGCCCACCATGCCCCCGCCCGAGATGACCACCTTCATGTCGTCCCCCCTCGCCCCTGGCCGATCACCGCCCGGTGAGCGTACCCGCCCGCGCGGCCTCGCGACCCCGCGCCCGGGCGCGGGGCGCGGCCGGGGCTCAGGCGGCGGCCGGTGCGGCGGTGAGGACGGCCCGCCAGGGGGTGTCGGGGGTCTCCGCCAGTGCCAGCGTCCACGTCTGGCGGAAGTCGCCGGGTCGGTCGCGGTCACCGCGGACGACGTCCGTGGTGTCGCGGTCCTCGACGAACCACACGCCGCGCATGTCCGCCCGCACCACCACGGTCGCCGGCCGGGCGTGGGGGTCCACCTGCAGCACCGTGATGGCCCGGATCTCGGGCCGCCGCACCACCAGGCGGGTGCGGCCGGTGGGGTCGCCGGGGTGCAGCATCTCGCGGACGGCCGCCGCGTCGGCGACGGCGAGCAGCGGGGCGTCGTCCCCGTCCACCGCCTCGGTCCACGCCGCCACGACACGGCGCGCCGAGACCTCGATGACGCCGGGGTCGAAGCGGCGGTCCACCAGCGACATGTCGCGGGCGGCGGTGAGCGCGTCGCCCTCGAACGAGAGGGGCGCGAGCTCCGCGATCCGGGCCGCGTCCACGCGCCCCTCGGCCGCCACCTCCACCATCGCCTGGTCGGCCAGCCGGGGGTCGTCCAGCGGGTCGGCCACGATCGGCGCCCTCAGCTGGTGCTCGCCCTCGAGGTCGCCCTCGATGGACAGCAGGAACCAGCGGCCGTCACGACGCGCCAGCGTCCAGTACTCCCGGATCGCCGCCTCGCGGCTCTCGAGTCCGTCGACGAACACCACGTCGCCGTCCGACTCCTGCACGTAGTCGTGGGCCAGGGCGGACACGCGCACCACCACCCGGTCCTCGTCGGTGCCCGCGCGGTTGGTGAGGCCCACGTACTCGACGAGCACGTGACCCTGGATCTCCACCCGGTTGTGCCAGCCGCGCGCGTGGAAGTCGCGCAGGCGCCGCGTCCACTCGACCATGAGGTCGTCGCCCACCATCGCGCGCAGGCGCGCCTCGTCGCGGGCGTCCCAGGCGGCCTGGATCTCGGTGAACAGCCGCTTCGACTCCGCGACCACGGCGTCCGGGGCGAACGCGGGGTCGTCCTCGGCCGCCACCAGCGCCCGGCCGGCGATCTCCTGGGCACGCGCCGCGCGGGCGCGCGCCGTGGCCGCGTCCCGGGCCTGTGCGCCCTGCGGGTGGCGGACGTTGGCCCGGCGCCGGCGCCGGGCGCCGATCGCAGAGAGCACCATCACGACGATCACGATCGCCAGCACCAGCAGGAAGCCGGTGCCGTCGAACTCCCC
>DATMJR010000245.1:0-2842 GCA_035553775.1 Miltoncostaeaceae bacterium
GCCATCGGCGGTGCCGTGGGGATGACCGGGGCGGCGGCGACCGGCGGAGGCGGCGTCGAGACCGGCGGGGCCGTCGCGCGGTCGAGCGCCTCGGCACGGCGGCGGGCCCGGAACGTGTCGTAGGCCTCGCGGACGCCCGCGCCGAAGCCGGAGAGCTTCTTAACGGGGGCCGTGACCGCCGAGGACACGCTGGTCATCGCCTTCTCGGCGCCCTTCGCGCCGTGGACCGCCGACACCATGATCTCGTCGACGCGGTCGATCTCCCGGTTGACACCGTCCATGGTGGTCTGCGCCCGGGCCAGGATCGGCACGATCTCGTCGGTCACGCGCGTGACCGACACCCCGAGGCGCCCGAACACGCCCGCCATGCGCAGGAACAGGTACGCCAGCGCGATGCCGGTCAACACCAGGAACAGCGAGAGGGCGGCCTTCAGGACGTCGGACCAGTCCACATGTCACCTCGGGTCGCGGGGCGGGATTGGGCGATCGTACCCGCCGCGACCAGACGACCATCCTGGTGCAGGACGGCCGTCTGGCCCGGGGCGACGGCGTCGGCGGGTTCGGCGAGGGCGACCAGGAGCGCGTCGCCCTCCCCGGGGACGGCCGCGCGCCCGGCCAGGGGCCGCCCCCGGTAGCGCACGCGCACCTCGAAGGGGCGCTCCGGGTCGATCGCCGCGTGGGCCCGCGCGGGCTCCAGCACCAGCGACCAGGCCGCCAGCGCCGACCGCGGCCCCACCACCACCCGGTTGGCCGCGGCGTCGGTGGCGAGCACGTACAGCGGCTCGGGACCGGCGACGCCCAGGCCGCGGCGCTGCCCGACGGTGTACCGCCAGTACCCCTCGTGCGTGCCGAGCACCCGGCCGTCCCGGTCGACGACCTCCCCGCGGCGCGCCGCGAGCCCGGCGTTGCGCTCCAGGAAGGGCACGTAGCCGCCCTCGCCGACGAAGCACACCTCCTGGCTCTCGACGGCGTCGGCGCACGGCAGGGCCGCGGCGCGTGCCCGGGCGCGGACCTCGTCCTTGGTGAGCGTGCCCAGGGGGAACACCAGGCGCTCCAGCATCGCCGGCTCCAGCAGCGCGAGCATGTAGCTCTGGTCCTTGCCCGCATCACGCGCGGGCGCCAGCGCCGCGCGGCCGCCGGGACCGGCGACCCGCTGCGCGTAGTGGCCGGTGGCCAGCCGCCCGGCCCCGAGCAGGGCGGCGGCCTGGTCGAGCAGCCGGAACCGGACGCTGCCGTTGCAGGTGACGCAGGGGTTGGGCGTGCGCCCGGCCGCGTAACCCGCGATGAACTCCTCCACCACGCCGGCGCGGAACGGGGCCACGGCGTCCAGGGTCAGGTGCGGCAGCCCCAGCGCATGGGCGGTCGCCCGCGCCGCCTGGACGGTCTCGGGCGAGCAGCAGGAGCGCTCCGCGGCGGCCGCGGCCGGGTCGTGCCACAGGCGCATGGTGACGCCCACGACGTCCCAGCCCGCGTCGCGGAGCAGCATCGCCGCGACCGCGGAGTCGACGCCGCCCGACATCGCCACGGCCACCCGCTCCGGCCGGCGCACGGGGCCCGCGGCGCCGAGCCGGGCGGAGTACCAGCCCTCGAGCGCGCGGGCGAGGGCGTCGACGGCGAGCACCGGGCCGTGGTGCCGGGCGGCACCCAGTCCCCCGAGCCCCCGGTCGAGCGTCGCGGCGGACAGCCGCAGCGCGTCGTCCAGACGGCCTCCCTGCACGCGATCGCAGAGCTCCTCGGCGGCGGCGGTCGCCGCCGGGCAGCCGAGGGCCTGGAAGCGGGCGGCGGCGATGCGGTCGCCCGCGAGCGCCAGCTGGATGCGGACGACGTCGCCGCACCCCGGGGCGCCTGCCTCCCCGACGGCGTCCGCCGCCGTCAGGGTCCCGGCGTGCGCGGGCTCCGCGAGGCGGCGCAGGACGGCGGCGGGATACGGCGGCACCCGTCCACGTTACCCCCGCCGCCCCCGCGATCGCGCGCTACCGGGGCGCCGCGTCCCGCGCCAGGGCGACGGACTGCCGTAGCATCTCCGCGTCCACGAGCCCGGTCCACACGTTGACGACCGCCCGGTCGCGGCCGACGACGACCACCGTCGGCGTCCCGGTGACGTCGAGCAGCGCGGGCAGGCTGCCGAAGTCGCGGCGGCGGGTGACGTCGTAGACCGCGTAGACCACGCCCCGGGCGCCGGGGCCGGAGCGCGCGACCTCCCGCAGCGCCGCCCGCACGCGGTCGTCGTCGGCGGAGCCGCGCATGACGAAGGCGACCACCAGCGGCCGGCCGGCGCGCAGGGCGCGGGCGACCACGGGCGGCGTCCCCGGGCCGGGGGTCAGGACGTCGCCCGGTGTCAGCGGCCCGGCGGGGGCCGCTGCGGCGACGGGGGTGGCGGCGGCGGGCGTCGCGGGGCCGGCGGCGGAGCCGCCCTCACCCCCGCAGCCGGCGACCGGCAGGACCAGGAGGCTCGCGCAGCCACCCAGGAGGAGCGCGCGGCGGACGCGGGACCGGCCCGTGTTCACCGCGCGCCCCCCGACGGGAAGCGACCCCACCGTGCCGCTCCGGATGGAGCTCTGAACCTGCCGAAGCAGGTGGGATGCGGGCGGACGACGCTCGACGAGCGGCGCCCTGACACCACGTCCCGTGTCGTACGTGTTGGCTCAGGCGTCGTGCCGGTGGCGAACACGGTCGGGCACCTCCCAGGGTAGTCGCTACGCCATGTGTCGGCAATCGGGCGTAGAGGCATGACCCGGTCCCGGCCGATACCCCGGAGGACGGACCCTCGCCGGGACCGCGCGCATGGGCACCCCCTCTACGCCGCCTTCCCGGCGGCCTGCGCGCGGCGCACCCTGCGAGG
>DATMJR010000246.1:0-5233 GCA_035553775.1 Miltoncostaeaceae bacterium
GCGCACCACCCCGCTGGTGCGCGCGCGTCCGCCCCGTCGCGCGGTCCCGGTCCCGGCCGTGGTCATCGCCCCTCCCCTGGGTCGGCTCGGGCCAGTCTCCCAGCAGCCCGGGACGAGGGTGCCCGCGGCCGGGCCCGGACCGCGAGGGCGACCAGGAGGAGCCCCGCCGCCACCGCCGCGGTGACCAGCCGGGCGTCGGCCAGCGCGAGCGCGACCCCGCCGAAGGCCAGCAGCGCCGTGAGCGAGCAGAGGACCCCCACGGCTCCGGTCTGGCTGTGGCCGATCTCGAGCAGCCGGTGGTGGAGGTGGCGCTTGTCGGGGGCGAAGGGGGACCGCCCGGCGCGGGTGCGGCGGACCACCGCGAGGAGCAGGTCCCCGAGCGGGACCGCGAGCACGGCGAGCGGGAGCAGGACCGGCAGGAACAGCGCCGGCGCCACCGACTGGGCGCCGGCGGTCCCGCCCGGTGAGACCTGGCCGGTCACGCTCACGGCGGCGGCGGCGAGCAGCAGCCCGAGCAGCATCGAGCCCGAGTCGCCCATGAAGACGCGGGCCGGGTGGAGGTTGTGCGGCAGGAAGCCCGCGCAGACCCCGACGGTGACGGCGGCGATGAGCGTCGGGCTGTCGGCGCGGTCGACGTTCTGCACGACGGACAGCTGGTAGCTGAAGACGAAGAAGGCGAGCGCGGCGATGCCGACCATGCCGGCCGCCAGCCCGTCGAGGCCGTCGACGAAGTTCACGGCGTTGACGGTGAGCAGCACCAGCAGCACCGTGACCGGCACGGCGATGTCGGGCGACAGGGACACCACGCCCTGCCCGGGCACGAGGACCAGCAGCACCTGGATCCCCAGCAGGACCAGCACGCCGGCGGCGAGCACCTGCCCGGCGAGCTTGGTCAGGGCGTCGAGGCCGTAGCGGTCGTCGAGCGCCCCGAGCAGGCAGATGACCGCGCCCGCGACGAGCACCGCCCGCGGCGCCGACGACGACTGCGCCACCCGTTGCAGGGCGGGGAGGTTCTCCGCGACGAGCAGCGCCGCGGCCGTGCCGCCGTAGATGGCGATCCCGCCCAGGCGCGGCGTGGGGACCGCGTGCACGTCGCGGTCGCGCGGGCGCGCCACCGCCCCCCAGCGCAGGGCCAGCGCGCGCGCCAGCGGCACCAGCAGGTGCGTCACCGCGGCGGCGACGACGGCGACGAGGGCGTACTCCCTCACGGCCGGGCGCTCCGGACCGCCGGCGCCGCGCCCCCGGCGGGGACGTCAGCCCCGCGGGTAGGCGGGCTTGGACGCCACGAGGGCGCCCACGGCCTCGGCCACGGCGGCGGTCTCGCTGCCGTCGGCGTCCCGGACCGCGCGCGCGATGAGCGACGCGACCTCCTTCATGTCCCCGGTGTCCATGCCCTGCGTGGTCACCGAGGGGGTGCCGACGCGGATCCCCGAGGCGACCGCGGGCTTCTCCGGGTCGTAGGGGATCGCGTTCTTGTTCAGCGTGATGCGGGCGGCGTCGCAGCGGGCCTCGGCGTCGCGGCCGGTCACGCCGACCCCGCGCAGGTCCAGCAGCGCGAGGTGCGTGTCGGTGCCGCCGGAGACCGGGCGGATCCCCTCGGCGGCGAGACCGTCGGTGAGCGCCTGCGCGTTGCGGACGACCTGCGCCGCGTACTCCCGGTACGCCGGGGTCGCGGCCTCGGCGAGCGCGACGGCCTTCGCGGCGACCGCGTGCATGAGCGGGCCGCCCTGGCTGAAGGGGAAGACCGCCTTGTCGATGCGCTGCGCCAGCTCCTCGCGGCAGAGGATCATGCCGCCGCGCGGGCCGCGGAGCACCTTGTGGGTGGTGAAGCAGACGACGTCGGCGTGCGGGACCGGGCTGGGGATCGCGCCGCCCGCGACGAGGCCGATGAAGTGCGCGGCGTCGACCATGAGCCACGCCCCGACCTCGTCGGCGATCCGGCGGAAGGCGGCGAAGTCCACGAGCCTGGGGTAGGCCGTCGCGCCGCAGATGATGAGCTTCGGCTTGTGCTCGTGGGCGAGGCGGCGCACCTCGTCCGTGTCGATGAGCTCGGTCTCCCGGTCGACGCCGTAGCCGACCGTGTCGAACCACTTGCCGCTGAAGTTGACCTTCGAGCCGTGCGTGAGGTGCCCGCCGTGCGGCAGGCTCATCGCGAGCACGGTGTCGCCCGGGGTGAGCAGGGCCGCGAAGGCGGCGAGGTTGGCGCTCGCGCCCGAGTGCGGCTGGAGGTTGGCGTGCTCGGCGCCGAAGAGCTCCTTCGCGCGGGCGATGCCGATCTCCTCGGCCTCGTCCACCACGGCGCAGCCGCCGTAGTAGCGCTTGCCCGGGTAGCCCTCGGCGTACTTGTTCGACAGCGTCGACCCCAGCGCGGCGAGCACCGCGGGCGAGGTGAAGTTCTCGCTCGCGATGAGCTGCAGCCCGGCCCGCTGGCGGTCGAGCTCGCGGAGCAGGACCCCCGCGATGTCGGGGTCCTGGGCCTGCAGGGCGTCGAAGTCGGGGCCCCAGAAGGGCGTGGCGTCGCTCATGGCCGGCTCTCCTCGCGCGGTCGGGCTCGCGGCCACTCTACGGCCGCCGCCGGGGGGCGCCCGCTCCGCGCCCCGGCGCGGGGTCAGCCCTCGCAGTCGCGGGGGCCGGCGGCCGCGCGGTCGACGAGGGCCGCGACGGCGTGGCGCAGGGCGCCGGGGCAGTCGGCGGGCCGGTCGAACTCGAGCCGGGTGTCGACGGCGCCGCCCGGGGTGACGGAGCGCAGCCGGAGGCCGTGGCGGTCCAGGGCGACGAGCGCCGTGCGGCGGCCGGCGAGCGCGGGCCGCGCGCGGAGGGCGAGGGCGGTGAGCGCGGCGACCGCGCCCGGGTGTCCCACCGCGAGGTGGGCGACGAGGTGCTGGGCCACCGCGGCGAGGGGGTCGGGGCGCGCGGCCGCCCAGGCGGCCGCGCCGACGCGGACGGGCGCCCCCGTCGTGGTCGCGTCCACGCAGTCGACCTCCTCGACCTCGAGCCGCAGCACGGCCTCCCCGGGCGCGACGTCGGCCACCCGCCGCCCCCCGGCGTCCGGGTCCTGGCCGCAGGAGGCGGCCAGGAGGCGGGCCGCGGTGCAGCGGGCGGCGCCCGTCGTCTCCGACAGCGCGCCGTGGAGCCAGGCGGTGGCGAGCAGGCGGTCCGCGACCGGCGCGCTCGTCACCGCCTGGGCCTCCACCACCGCCACCAGTCCGCCGCAGTCCGCCGTCCGGACGGCGGGGACGAGCGGGTCGGTCTCGGCGACGAGCAGCAGCAGGGCGCCGTCGGCGGCGACCGCCGCGACCGCCACCGGCGCGCTGGCCACCGGGGTGCGGACGAGCAGGACCGGCGCCGCCGCGACGGTGCTGCGCGCCACCTCGGCGGCGGGCGGGACGCGCCCGGGTGCGGGACCGGACCGGCTCGCGGCAGCGCTCACGGCTCCTCCTCAGGCGGGTGCACCGAGGGTAGGTGCACCTCAGTGAGGTGCACCTAAGGACAGCTGGGCCGGCCGTGTCAAGCGGGGCCCGGCGCCGGGTACGCCGCGGGGGCGCGGACCCGGTGGGTCCGCGCCCCCGCGGGCGTGGTCGGCGCGGCGTGGCCGCGCCGCGCGTCAGTCGATGAGCTCGTACGCCGGGAGCGTGAGGAACTCGACGAACTCCGGCGCCAGGCAGACCTGCTCGAAGACCTGCATGGCCTCGTCCGCCCGGCTCGTCGCGAAGAACTCCTCCCCCACCGCCTCGCGGATCGTGCGGAGCTCGTCCTGCGCGATCTCGCGGACGAGGTCGGCGGTGACCTTCTGACCGCCCTCGAGCTCGACGCCGTGGTGGACCCACTGCCAGATCTGGCTGCGGGAGATCTCCGCGGTGGCGACGTCCTCCATGAGGTTGAAGATCGCCGCGGCGCCGTTGCCGCGCAGCCAGGACGAGAGGTACTGGATCGTGACGTTGACCGAGTTGCGCAGCCCGGCCTCGGTGAAGGAGTCGCCCGCGGACCGGACGTCGAGCAGCTCGGCCGCCGTGACGTGCACGTCGTCGCGCTGCCGGTCGATCTGGTTGTCGCGGTCGCCGAGGACCGCGTCGAACTCCTCCATGGCGATCGGCACGAGGTCCGGGTGGGCGACCCAGGTGCCGTCGTAGCCGGCCGTCGCCTCGCGCTTCTTGTCCTCGTGGACCTTCGCCATGGCCTTGGCGTTGAGCTCCTGGTCGCGCCGGCTCGGGATGAAGGCGGCCATGCCGCCCATCGCGTGCGCGCCCCGCTTGTGGCAGGTCTTGACCAGCAGCTCGGTGTAGGCCCGCATGAACGGCACCGTCATCGTCACGCCGTTGCGGTCCGGCATGAGGAACTCCGGCCGGTCCCGGAAGGTCTTGATCGCCGAGAACAGGTAGTCCCAGCGGCCCGCGTTGAGGCTCGGCGAGTGGTCGCGCAGGACGTGGAGGATCTCGTCCATCTCGAACGCCGCCGGGAAGGTCTCGAGCAGGACCGTGGCCTTCATCGTCCCGTGCTCGATGCCGAGGGCCTCCTCGGCGTGGGACAGGACGTCGTCCCACCACTTGGCCTCGTGGTGGCTCTCGAGCTTCGGCAGGTACCAGTACGGGCCCTTGCCCTGGCGGGCGAGCTCGACGCCGTTGTGGAAGGCGAACAGGCCGAAGTCCATGAGCGCGCCGGTCATCGGCTCGCCGTCGACGAGCAGGTGCTTCTCCGGCAGGTGCAGCCCGCGGGGGCGCACCAGCAGGGTCGCCGTCTTCTCCGCGAGCCGGTACTCCTTGCCGTCGGGCGAGGTGAACTCGAGGGTGCGGCGCACGGCCGCGGAGAGGTTCGCCTGTCCCTGCACGAGGTTGGACCAGGTCGGCGTGTTGGAGTCCTCGAAGTCCGCCATCCAGCCGGTCGCGCCGGAGTTCAGCGCGTTGATGGCCATCTTCGCGTCGGTGGGACCGGTGATCTCGACACGACGGTTGGACAGCCCGGGGGACGGCGGGGCGACCGTCCAGTCGCCCTCGCGGATCTCCTTCGTCTCCGCGAGGAAGTCGAGCGTGCCACCGGCGTCGAGCTCGGCCTGGCGGGCCTCGCGGCGCTCGAGCAGCTCGCGGCGACGGGGGCCGAAGCGGCGCTCGAGGTCCGCGAGGAACGTCAGCGCCTCGGGGGTGAGGACCTCGGGGTAGGTCTCGCCGCGGATCTCGACGCCGTCGACGGGGCTCGTGCTGGTCATCCGTGATGCACCTTCGCTCTCGGGGTGGGGGTC
>DATMJR010000247.1:0-2736 GCA_035553775.1 Miltoncostaeaceae bacterium
GGGCAGGCACCGCCGCCGGTCGGCGCGCCCTGCCCGTCGCCGGACGGCGGCGGTGCCTGCCCCGCGTCGGCGGGCTGCGCGTCGGGCGGCGGCGCGGTGGGCGCCGGGGCCTGCTCCTCGGTGGGCGGGGGCGCGTACGGCTCCGCCGCCGTCTGGCCCAGCCCGGGAGAAGCCGCCACCATGCCCGCGGCGAGCACGGCCGCGAGCACGCCGACGATCCGCGACCGGGGTCGCGGTGCCGATGCGCTGCGCTGTGCCCGCAGGAGGCGCACGAGGGACGGCCTTTCGTGGATCCGGCCGCACGATATCCCCGAACGGGCGCGAAGGGAAACACCGGGTGGGCGGTGGAGGCCATCACCGCCCCGCGGGGGGACGCGCGTGGGCGGTGATGGCGCAGGATTCACAGGTTCGGACACGGTCTCGCGCGGCGCGCGCCCCCCGGAGGCCGCACCGCCGCCGACCGACGGACGCCCGACCCGATCCGCGGCAGGCGGGCGAGCCCGAGGACGCCCCGGTCTAGGGGAGCGTCCGGCGGACGCCCTCGCCGCGGTGCTCCTGCGGCGCCACTCCGTGGAGGATCCCGGCGAGCACCTCGACGCCGCCGGCGACCGCGGGCGAGGGGCGGGAGAACAGGGCGTTGGCGTCGACGACCACGGCGCGCGCGGCCAGGGCCGGCGGGACCCGCCCCTCCGCGACCGTCCGCTCCCATTCCGCCCGGGCGCCCGCCGCGTCGTAGCCGCAGGGGGCGACGACGACCACCTCGGGATCGGCGGCGCGCACCTGCTCCCACCCGACCCGCCGCGACGGCCCGCCCGATGTCCCGAGAACGTCGACGCCGCCGGCGGCGCGCACCTGCTCGGGGACCCAATGCCCGGCCGCGAAGGGCGGGTCGTGCCACTCCGCCACGAAGACGCGCCGCCGCGGGCGCCCCGCGACGCGGGCGCGCACCGCCGCGACGGCCGCGCACATCTCCTGCGCCACCGCCTCGGCCGCCGCCCCGGCGCCGAGTTCGCGGCCCAGCGCACGCACGCCGTCGGCGATCCCGGACAGGGTCCGGGGGGCGAGGGTGACCACGCGGGCGGAGACGCCCCGCAGCGCGTCGGGCGAGATGGCGCACACCCGGCACAGATCCTGGGTGATCACGACGTCCGGCGCGAGCGCCTCGAGCAGCGCCGCGTCCACGGCGTACAGCGGCCGCCCCTCGACGACCGCCGCCCGGACGGCGGCGTCGATGCCACGACCGGAGAGCGCGGCGGGGTCGATGCGGCTGGTCGACACCACCGGCAGCCCCCGCACCGATCTCGGGGTGTCGCACTCGTGCGAGCGGCCCACCAGCGCCTGCCCGAGCCCGAGCGCGGCGACGATCTCGGTGGCGCCGGGCAGCAGTGAGACGATGCGCACGCGGGCGACGGTAGCGGCGACGGCTCAGCCGCGCCGCGCCACGCCGTAGGCGTAGGGCTTGGCGAGCGGCACCCCGGGGCCGGCGTCGGTGACCGTGAGGCGCTCGATGACGAACCCGGCGGCCCGGATGGTCGCCACGGTGTCGCGGTCGGGATGGCAGCCGGCGGCGAGGCGGCACCACATGGGACGCGCGAGGCGCTGCAGGCGGGCGCGGAGGCCGTGCCCGCGGACGTGCTCCAGGAACAGCAGCCGTCCGTCCGGGCGCAGCACCCGCCGCATCTCGGCCAGCGCGAGGGTGGGCGACGCGACGGAGCAGAGCGCCAGCGTCACCACCACCGTGTCCACGGACGCGTCGTCCAGGGCCAGCCGCTCGGCGGGCGAGGGGTCGATCACGACCCCGGCGCGGCCCGCGCGCGCCACACGGCGGGCGAGGCGCCGGCGCATCGCGGGATCGGGCTCGGACAGGGTCACGCGCCCGAGCCCGGGCGGCAGGTGGGCGAGGTTGGCGCCGGTGCCGGCGCCGACCTCCAGGACGTCGCCCCGGCTGAGGGCGAGCAGGGCGCGGCGCCGCTCCCCCAGCCAGCCGCGTTCGGCCGGCGCTCCGACCCGGTCGTAGAGGGCCGCGAAGACCCGGTGGCCCGCGGAGGGGTTCACCGGGCGCCCGGGGCGCCGCGGAGACTCAGCAGGTCACCTGGACCGTGAAGTTGCGGTCGGCGGCCACCCCCGCGCGGGTCGCCGTCTGCACCTGCAGCTGCCGCAGGTCGGCGCCGCCCACCGACAGCCCCGTGTGCCCGATGAGCGAGGCGTCGGGCTGGATCTGCGAGGCGGTGAAGGCGCAGTCCCGGAGGTCCCGCCGGAAGCGGACGTCGTACGCGCCGGGGCCGGTGCGCGTCACGCTGACGTCGCCCGAGCTGCGGACGAGCGGCCGTCGGCGAGCACGACGGCCCACAGGGGCAGGCGTTCCAGGGCGCGGTTGCCGCGGCGCACGGCCGCCTGCGAGATGCGCTGGTTGATGATGAGCTGCTGGCGGGACAGCGTCACCTCGCTCGCCTGCGCGCCGGCGCGGTCGCTGCCGACGCTCTGCAGCAGGACGACGGCCGGGGCGGCGCCGACGGCGGCGACCACGAGCAGCCACCAGGCGGGCACGTGTGAGCGGAGCATCGGTCCTCCTCGGGCGGGATCCACCCCAGGCGTGCCGCGCCCCGGCCGTCGTCCTGCTGCAGAGCGTCGGCAGCGACCGCGCCGGCGCGCAGGCGAGCGAGGTGACGCTGTCCCGCCAGCAGCTCATCATCAACCAGCGCATCTCGCAGGCGGCCGTGCGCCGCGGCAACCGCG
>DATMJR010000248.1:0-2134 GCA_035553775.1 Miltoncostaeaceae bacterium
GTGGGAACCCCTCGCCCCCTCCGCCCCCGTCGCCGGCGGCCCGTCGCCGTGCTGGCGGCCCTCCTCGCCGCGTCCGCGATCGGCCTCACCGCCTGCGGCTCCGACGACGGCGCCTCCCTGCCCGAGGGCGTGGTCGCGCGCGTCGGCGACGCGCCGGTGAACCAGCAGGAGCTCGACCGCGTGCTCGCCCAGAGCCGCGCGGCCGTCGAGGCCCAGGGCCAGTCCTTCCCCGACGAGGGCTCGGAGGAGTTCGACGCCGCGCGGCGGCAGGCGATGCAGCAGCTCTTCCAGCTGCAGGTGCTCGACTTCGAGGCGCGCCGCTGCGGCCCGCCCTGCCGCGTCACCCCCGCGCAGGTCGACGAGGAGCTCGACGAGATCGTCGAGCAGCAGTTCCAGGGCAAGCGCGCCCAGCTCAACGCGTTCCTCAAGGAGCGCGACATCACGCTCGCCGAGGCCCGCCAGCAGATCCGGGCCGGGCTGCAGCAGGAGAAGATCCAGGCGCACGTCACGCGCGGGGTCCGGTTCTCGGCCGCCGACGCCCGCGAGTACTACGACGAGAACCGCGCCCAGTACCGGGTGGCGCCCACGCGCACCGCGTCGCACATCCTGGTGCGCACCAAGGCCCAGGCCGACCGGCTGCGCGCCCAGGCGACGCCTCAGAACTTCGCGCAGCTCGCCCGCCGGAACTCGCTCGACACGAGCAACAAGGAGCAGGGCGGCGACCTGGGCGAGATCCAGCGCGGCCAGCTCGTGCCGGAGTTCGAGCGGGTCGCCTTCGCGCAGCGGCCGGGCACGATCTCGCAGCCGGTGCGCACCCAGTTCGGCTGGCACCTGATCCTCATCCGCGACACGAAGCCCGGGCGCACCGTCCCGTTCGCGGAGGTGCGGCGCACCATCATCCAGGAGCAGCTCCAGGCCAAGCGCCAGGAGACGTTCCAGAAGTGGGTCGAGGAGACGCTCGAGGAGTGGCAGGACCGCACGGTGTACGCCGACGACGAGCTCGCCCCGCAGGAGCCCGAGCCCGCGGAGACCGCTCCGGAGCCGTGATCCGGGTCGTCGGGCTCGGTCCGGGGGACCCCGACGCGGTCCCGGCCGCCGCCCTCGCGGCGCTCGCCGACGCGCCCGACCTGTTCGCCCCGCCGCTCGCGCCGGCCCTCGTGGCCGTGCTGCCCCGCCCGCCCGCGCCGCTGGGCCCCCTCGAGGCCCTGCCGGCCGGCGCCGTGGTGGCCGCGCCGGACCCGGAGGCCCACCGCCTGGCCCGGGCCCTGCCCGGGGCCGAGACGTTCCCGGCCCGCGACACCCTGCGCGACCGCGCCATCGGCGCCGAGGTCGCCCACCTGGCCGCGGTGGGGGCCCGGCTCCGCCGCGAGTGCCCCTGGGACCGCGAGCAGGACGCGGCCTCGATCGTGCCGCACACGATCGAGGAGGCGTTCGAGGTCGCCGACGCCGTCGCGGCCGGCGACACCGTCAAGCAGGCCGACGAGCTCGGCGACCTCCTGTTCCAGTCGGTGTTCCTGTGCCAGCTGCTCGAGGAGCAGGGCGAGTGGGATCTGGGCGTCGTGGCGCGCGGCCAGGCGGAGAAGCTCATCCACCGGCATCCGCACGTGTACGGCGACGCCCGGGCCGAGACCGCCGGCCGGGTGGTCGACCAATGGGAGCGCATCAAGCGGGCCGACCGCGCCGGACAGGGCATCTTCCACGACCTCCCGCCGGGCCTCCCGGCGCTCGCTTTCGCCACCAAGGCGCAGAAGCGCGCGGCGGCCGTGGGGTTCGACTTCGGCGGCGTGCCCGCGGCGCTCGCGGCGCTGCGCGAGGAGGTGCAGGAGCTCCACGCGGACCCCGGCCCGGGCGAGCTCGGGGACGTGCTGTTCGCCGCGACCGCCGTCGGCCGCCAGCTGGGGGAGGACCCGGAGCTGGCGCTGCGGGCGGCCGCACAGCGCTTCCGGTCCCGTGTCGACCGCGCCGCCGCCCTCGCCGCCGAGGCGGGCCTGCGCTTCGAGGAGCTCACGCCCGACGAGCAGCTCGGCTGGTACGCGCAGGGGCGGCTGCTCGGGGACTGACCCGAAACGCGATTCGGAAAATCCGCGAACGGTGACCCCCGCCCGTGCAGCCCGGGGGACGCCCGGCCGATAGA
>DATMJR010000249.1:0-13015 GCA_035553775.1 Miltoncostaeaceae bacterium
CCCACGCCCTGCGCCGCCCCACGGTGGCGGCATACGCCGTCTTCATCCTCTCCGGCGTCACGTTCGCCAGCTGGGCGTCGCGCATCCCGGCCGTTCGGGACGCGCTCGCCCTGTCCCCGCGCGGGCTCGGGCTCGTGCTGCTGTCGATCGCGCTCGGGTCGGTCACGGCGATGCCGCTCGCCGGTCTGGTCGTGGCGCGCGTGGGCACAACCCGCACCGTGGCCGTCGCAGCGCTCGTCGCGGCCGCGGGCCTCGCCGTCGCCGGTGCGGGCGACCGGTGGGGCGTCACGGCCGTCGTCCTGGGCCTGTTCGCCCTGGGTGCGGGCAACGGCACGTGGGACGTCGCGATGAACGTCGAGGGCGCGGCGGTGGAGCGGGAGCGGCGACGCCCGCTGCTTCCGCGCCTCCATGCGGGGTTCAGTGTCGGCACGGTCGTCGGGGCCCTGGGGGGCGCCCTCACCGTGGCCCTCGGCGTCCCCACCGCCGTCCACCTCGGCGCGGTCGCGGTGGTGGTGGCGGTCGCCGCACCCCTGGCCGCACGCGGCTTCCTCCCGCGCGGGGCGGCGCCCGAGGACGGCCCCCGCCCCCACCCGCTGGGCGCCTGGCGCGAGCGACGCACTTTGCTGGTCGGGGTGTTCGTCTTCGCCGCGGCGTTCACCGAGGGCACGGGCAACGACTGGCTCGGCGTGGCGATGGTGGACGGGCACGGCGCCGGCGCGGCGCTCGCCGCCCTGGCGCTCGCGGCCTTCCTGGCCGCGATGACGCTCGGCCGGTGGTTCGGGCCGGCCCTGATCGCGCGTCACGGGCGGATCGCGTCCGTGCGGATGCTCGGCGTGGTCGCCCTCGCCGGGCTTGCGCTGGTGGTGTGGGGGCCCGCCCTGCCCGTGGCGATCGCGGGCGCGGCGCTGTGGGGGCTCGGCACGGCGCTCGGCTTCCCCGTGGGCATGAGCGCCGCCGGCGACGACGCCGCCCACGCGGCGGGGCGGGTGAGCGTGGTGGCGACGATCGGCTACGTGGCCTTCCTGGCCGGCCCGCCGCTGATCGGGATGCTGGTCGCGCACACGGGCATCCTGCGCGCCCTCACGCTCACCGCCGGCCTGGTGGCGCTCGGCCTGCTCGTCTCGGGCGCCCTGCGCCCGCCGCCCGCATCCCCCCCGACCTCGCCGGGCGTGGGCCGTCGGCCTGCCTGAACCGGGGCCCCGCGGTCAGCCGGCGGTGCGGGGCGCAGGGGGCCCGGTGGGAGGCCGCACCGGCGCGCGCCCGGCGCGCCCCGGGCCGAGGCCCGCCTCCAGGTCGTCGAGCAACGCGAACAGCCCCACGGCCTCCCAGATCCGCCCGCGGCGGCCGCCGCCCACCTGCCGCAGCACGCCGGCGTCGGCGAGGCGCGCGATGGCCAGGCGGGCCGCCTCGTGGCTGGACCCCGTGAGCCTCTGCACGGCGGCGAGGTCGACGACCGGCTCGGCGGGCAGCGCCGCGATCAGGCGGGCCGCGGCGGAGTGCGGGCGTGGACCCCCGGCCGTCACGCGCCACTGCCCCGTGAGCGCCTCCACCCGCGCGGCCAGCTCCTCGGCCGCCTGGGCGGCGCGCCAGACCGCCCAGGCGCACAGACGCAGCCACGGCTCCGTGTCGCCCGCGCGGAAGGCCTGCAGCGCGCGCACGTAACCGTCGCCGTCGGCGGCCAGCACCAGGCTGACCGGCGGCACCGCGCCGAGTCCGCCGCCGGGCGGCGCGGTCACCCCGCGCCGGCGCAGCACCACCGGGATGAGGATGCGCCCGAGGCGCCCGTTGCCGTCGGCGTACGGGTGGATGGTCTCGAACTGGACGTGGGCGATGGCGGCCTGCACGACGGCGGGCAGGTCGTCGCGGGCGATGAACCGGCACAGGTCGCCCATCAGCCGCGGCACCTCCTCGGGCGGCGGCGGGACGAAGGCGGCGCCCCGCGGGTTGGGGTGCCGCCCGCCGATCCAGTTCTGGGCGGTGCGGACCCGGCCCGCGATCGCCGGCGCCGCCTCCCCGAGCAGGGCGCCGTGCAGCAGGTCCAGCGTGGCGGGCGTGATGGGCGCACCTCCCGCGGCGAGCTCCACCGCGGCCCGCACCGCTGCCACGTTGGCGCGCACGCCCGCGGCGGTGGGGTCGGCGGTGGCGGTGAGCCCGGCGTGGGCGAGACGGTGGTGGCTCAGCACCAGGCCCTCGATCCGCGAGGACGCCAGCGCCTCCGAGCGCAGCAGCGGCCACAGCAGGGTCTCCAGGCGCGCGCCGTGGCGGCCCAGGTCCCGGCACGCCACCTCGGCCCGGACGGCGTCGTCGGCGAGGTCGGCGGGCAGCACCGGCCGCCAGCGGGCGACGGGCCCCGGGACGTATGCCCGGTACCGGAAGCCCCGCCGGTTGGCACGTCCGCCGGGCGCTCCCGGGTCGCCCGGCCACACCCGCTCCGCGTGTGACCAGCGGTACTCCGTCGTGGACACGTCGGTCTCCTAACCAATGATCACGATAGAACCTTGCATTGGAGACGAACCGGGGCAAGGTGGGAAGCCGCGTCTCCGCGCGGTTTCCCGCCGCCGCCGGTCGGTTCCGGCTCAATCCGTCCGTCACGGCGCCGATGCGATGGAGGTGGGTGGCACTGCACCCGATCCGGCACGCCGTCGTCGCGGGGTGGCCCGCCTCCCGTCCCGCTCCCGGCGGCCGGGGTCCACCGGCGTGCGCACGACCGGTTCCCCGCGCCTCGGCCTGCTGCTGCCGCTGGCCGTGGCCACCGCCGTCCCGGCGACCGCGGCGGGTAGCGGCCCCGATACGACGCCGCCCGTGGTGGTGGTGTCCGGCGCGACCGGCGCCTGGAGCAGCGCCGCCTCCGCAACCGTGACGGCGACGGCGGACGACCCCGGCGCGGGCGTGGCCTCGGTCGAGCACCGCACCTCGGCGGACGGCGGCGCCACGTGGACCGCCCCCGTGCTCGGCACGTCGGTGGACGTGACCGCCGAGGGCACGACGCTCGTGCAGTTCCGCGCCACCGACAACGCCAGCAACGTCTCGGCCTGGACCAGCGCCGTGGCCGGCGCGGGCGGGAGCGTGCGCCTGGACCGCACGGGGCCGACGGCCCCCGGCACGGCGCCCGACCAGGTCGCGGGCCTGCTCGCGTGGTTCGACGCCTCCGACGGGTCCACCGTGACGCTGTCGAGCGGCGCCGTCACACGCTGGGCCGACCGCACCGGTCGGGGCAACGACGCGACCCAGACGACGCCCGCCAACCGGCCCACCTACGTCACGAACGCCCGCAACGGCCGTGCGGTGGTGCGGTTCGCCACGGGGGGCGCCCAGTGGCTCGCCCTGCCCGTGCTGACCCCGCGCGCGATCCTGGTGGCGGGGCGCAAACAGCCCGTCGGGGACGCCAACGTGATCGTCGGCGCCAGCGGCATGGCCGACTCGTACCTGGCGTTCGGCACCTCCAGCGGCCTCGGCAACGCGCTCGCCCAGAACGGGCCGGGGGCGGCGCTGGCGCCGAGCGCCAGCGAGGTCGCGTGGCAGGTGGTGGGCGGCGTCGACGACGGCGCGTCCATCACCGCCTACCGCAACGGCGCCGCCGGGACGCCGGCGTCCACGGGCGGCGCGACCTGGACGGTGGACGGCATCGCGGTCAACCCCACCGCCGCCTACCGCCTGGCGGGCGACCTGGGCGAGGTGGTGCTGTTCGACCGCGTCCCGGCGACGGGGGACCGCCAGCTGATGGAGGGGTGGCTGGCCTGGAGGTGGGGCACGCAGGCCGCCCTGCCGTCGGGGCACCCGTTCGCCACCCTCGCCCCGGGCGCCAACGGCGGCAGCGCGACCTGGGTCACCGGCGGGCCCCGCACGGTGAGCGTCGCCGGCTCCTCGGACGCGCTCTCGGGTGTGAGCGCCTACGAGCACCGCACCAGCACGGACGGCGGCGTCACCTGGGGCGCACCGCAGTCCGGCGCGACCGTGTCGGTGGACGCCGAGGGCGAGACCCTGGTGCAGTTCCGCGCGGTGGACGGGGCGGGCAACGCATCGACGTGGTCGCCCGCCGCCGGCACCGGCGCCGCGACCGTGCGCATCGACCGGGTCGCCCCGTCCGTGTCGGTGTCGGGCGCCGACGGAACCTGGACGGACGCCGCCTCGGTCACCGTCTCGGCGTCGGCGAGCGACGCCTCCTCGGGCGTCGCGAGCACCCAGTACCGCACCTCGGTGAACGGCGCCGCCTGGAGCGGACCCGTGACCGGCACCTCGGTCGCCGTGACGGCCGAGGGTGAGACGCTCGTGCAGTTCCGGGCCACGGACGCCGCGGGCAACGTCGGCGCCTGGTCCACGGCCACCAACGGGGGCACCGGCAGCGTCCGCATCGACCGCACCGGACCGACGGTGCCCGCCGTCAGCGGCGCGACCGGCGCGTGGAGCGCCGCGGCATCGCGCACGGTCACGGCCGCGGGTGCGACCGACGCCGCCTCCGGGGTCGCCGGCTACCAGTCGCGGCGCTCCACCGACGGGGGCAGCACCTGGACGACGCCCGCGGACGGGGCGTCGGTCGCGGTGAGCGCGGAGGGCGAGACGCTGGTGCAGTTCCGCGCGGTGGACGACGTCGGCAATGCCGGGGCGTGGAGCTCCGCGACCGCGGGCGGTGCGGGGTCCGTGCGCCTGGACCGCACCGCCCCGGCGGTGCCCGCCACCGCAGGCGGCTCCGTGGCCTGGGCGAACGCGGCCTCGGCCACGGTCACCGCGTCCGGCGGCGCCGACGCCGGTTCGGGGCCGGCCGGCCACCAGTGGTCCGCGAGCGCCGACGGCGGGACCACCTGGGGGACGCCGCAGACGGGGTCCACCGCCCCCGTCAGCGCCGAGGGCGAGACCCTGGTGCGGTTCCGCGCGGTGGACAACGTCGGCAACACCTCGGCGTGGACGACGCCTGCGACCGTGCGGCTGGACCGCTCGACCCCCACGGTGCCCGTGGTGGGGGCGACGGGCGCATGGACGAACGCCGCCACGGTGACGGTGACGGCCAGCCCGGCCGACACGTTCTCGTCGGTGACCGCCACCGAGCACCGGCTGTCGACCGACGGCGGCGCGAGCTGGTCGACGCCGGCGGCGGGCACGACGGTGGCCGTGACCGACGAGGGCACGACGCTGGTGCAGTTCCGGGCCACGGACGCCGCGGGCAACACGAGCGCGTGGACGGCGGCGACCGCCGGCGCCGCGGGCAGCGTGCGCATCGACCGCACCGCGCCGGCGGTGGCCCACACCGGCGCCGACGGCACCTGGTCCAATGCGGCCTCGCGAATGGTGACGGCCGCCCCCACCGACGCGGCGGCGGGCGTCGCGAGCACCCAGAGCCGCGTCTCGGACGACGGGGGCGCCACATGGAGCGCGCCCGCCGCCGGCGCGTCGGTCACGGTCACCCGGCAGGGCTCGACGCTGGTGCAGTTCCGGGCGACCGACGCCGCGGGCAACACGTCGGGCTGGACGGCCGCCGCCGAGGGCGGGTCCGGTTCGGTCCGCCTGGACCGCACCGCGCCCCAGGTCAGCGTCGCGGGGGCGACGGGCGCCTGGTCCGGGGCCGCGGGCGAGACGGCGTCCGCCTCCGCCGGGGACGCCCTCTCCGGCGTGGCCGGCCACCAGTTCCGCACCTCGGCCGACGGCGGGGCCAGCTGGGACGCCCCCCAGTCCGGCGACACGACCACCGTCACCCGGGAGGGGACGACGCTCGTCCAGTTCCGCGCGCTCGACCACGCGGGCAACACCTCCCCCTGGAGCGCCGCGACGGCGGGCGGCGCCGGCTCGATCCGGCTCGACCGCACGCCGCCCGTCGTCGCCGTGAGCGGCGCCGACGGCGGCTGGACGAACGCCGCGTCGGTGACCGTGACCGCCGTCGCGAGCGACGCCGGCGCGGGCGTGGCCGGCCGCGAGTTCCGCACCTCGGGCACCGGCGGCGCCACCTGGAGCGCACCCACCGGCGGCGGCGCGGCGACGATCGCCGACGAGGGCGAGACGCTGGTGCAGTTCCGGGCGACCGACGCCGTCGGCAACACGAGCGCCTGGAGCACCGCCACGCCGGGCGGCGCGGGCAGCGTGCGCATCGACCGGGCGCCCCCGGGCGCGCCCCTGATGATCGCCACCCCGGACGCGGCGGTGCCCGCCAACTCCGGCCGCGGCGCGGTGACGATCAGCACCGCACGGGCCCCCGGTGACACGCGGGCCGTCCGCGTGGTGGTCACGCAGAACGGACGGCTGGTGCACGACGGGCCCTTCGGCACGGTCCGCGACGAGGCGCTCGCCGACGCGACCCTCTACCGGTACCAGGCGGTCGCATACGACCCCGTCGGCAACGTCTCGCCGGCCAACGAGGTGACGGTCACCACGCCCGACCGCACGCCGCCGGCGCAGCCGGTGGGGCTGGATGCGACGGGCAGCCCGCCGCGGATCGTATGGGGGGCGGCGACCGGCTCCACCGCGTATCGCGTGCTGCGCGACGGCGTCGTGGTGGGCACCGCCACGGGCGCCGCGTTCACGGACACCAGCGCCCGCGACGTCACTCCACCGGTGGCCCCGGGCGGGGTCGCCGCCGAGGCGACCGCGGAGGGGGTGCTGCTGCGGTGGATGCCGGTGGCCGACCGGGGGACCCTGCACCGCTACCAGGTGGTGGCGACCGACGCGGAGGGCAACACGACCGCCTCGCCGGAGGTGCCGCTGGAGACGACCGCCGGCGGGGTCACCTACGAGGTCGCGCGCAACGGCTCCCCGGTCGGCGCGGCGGCGGCCGCGGCCGCCGCCGCGGGGGCCCCCGGCGCCGTGACGGCCGCCGTCGCGCTGCCGCCCGGGATGCACGAGCTCACCGTCACCGCGGTCGACGCCGCCGGCAACCGCTCGACCTCGGCGCGGCTGACGGTGCGCGGGCCCGACCCGGGCCCCACCGCGCTCACCGCCCGCCCCTCGACCGCCTTCGCCCGGCCGGGGGAGCGCATCACGTTCACCGCCGGGGCGCCCGCGGGCGCCCAGGTCCGCTGGACGTTCCCGGACGGCCGCACGCTCTCGGGCGCCCGCGTCGTGCGGGGCTTCCGGGCGGGCACCGTCACCGCCCAGGTGAGCGCTCGGCTGCCCGACGGCCTCGAGCTGCGCACGCAGGTCACGGTCGTGGTGGACGGCACCGTCCCCTCGCTGGACGCCGCGATGCGCGGTCGGTCCCTGCGGATCGTGCCGCAGGACACCACGGGCCTGGCCTCGCTGACGGCGCGCATCGGGCGGGGTGCCGTCCGCCGCGTCACCGGCACGACCCTCGCCATCCCCGAGGGGCGTCACCGGGTCCTGCTCGTCGCCACCGACGCCGCCGGCAACACCCGGCGGATGACGGTGTGGGCGACCGTGGACACCCGCGGGCCCACCGTGACGGCCCGTGCGGCCACCCGCCCGGCCGCCCGCCAGGGCTCGATCACGTGGGCCGCCCGGGACGGCGCCTCGGGTGTGGCCGGCGTGCGCATCGACGAGGGTCCCGCCCGCCGCGCGCGCGGCACCGCCCCGGTCGCCGCGGGCCGCGTGGCCGTGCTGGTCGCGACCGATCGCCAGGGCAACCTGACGCGGCTCGCGGCGCCGGTGCCGGCGCCCATCCGCCTGGCCGGGCTGCGGGACCCCGGCCTTCAGGGGAAGCGCGGCGACCGCCTGCTCCCCGGCGGGGGCACGCTCACGGGGATCCGTGCCGTCGTGCTGACCGAGGCCCGCGCGCGGCTGGTGTGGGCCGAGATCCTGCGCCCGGGGCGCGGCAGCGGGCGCTACGACGGCGCGTTCCGCGCGGCGGTCGCCCGCTTCCAGACGCAGCGGCGGGTGCGCGAGCCCGCCGGCCGGGGGGTGCTCGGTCCGGCGACGCTGCGCGCCATGGACCGCCTCGCCCGCTGGGGCGGCTGGGGGGCGTCGGCCGGCCGGGGCTGAGCCGCCGGCCGTCGCGGTCGGCGGGCCGCGCCGCCGCTCAGGGTGGCGGCAGGCGGACGTGCAGGTGCCCGTCGTGCCGGGGCAGCACCCGCACCACCCCGGGCGGACCCGCGAGGCCGGTGCGGGGACCCACGAAGACGTGCCGGGCGCCGGCGGCGACGAAGCGGTCCACCAGGTCCTGCGACAGGCGCCGGTCGATCTGCCCGGGCCCGTCCGGGGCCCGCTCGCGCCGATCCCGGCGGGGATAGTAGATGTCCACGTCGAGGCCGTTCTGGTGCGAGGCGTGCCCCACGCCCCCCGGACGGGGGCCGAACTCCCGGGGCGACGGACGGGGGGCCGAGAAGTCGCCGCCGCCCGGGCGGGAGATGTCGCCGACCGTCAACCGCGGCGCCCCCGGGTGGGCCGCCCGGTGGGCGCGCGCGACGGCGAGCACGGTCCGCAGCAGGTGGTCGGTGCCGTGGCGCCGGTCGGGTGGGCTCCCCCGCCGCCACCGGACCGGGTCCCACGTCACGAAGTGGAGCCCCTCACGCGGCAGCAGCACGCCGTCCACCAGGCGTCCGGCGCTCGGCGTGCCCAGCGGCCTCGACCGCCGCCAGGCGATCGCCCGCTCCCGCCGCCGCAGCCCGTCGAGGCGCCGCGCCTCCGCGCGGCCCGTCGCCGCGTGCCGCCGCGCCGCCCGCTGCGTGCGTGCGACGGCGCCGGCGACGCCGAGGGCCTCCGGGGCCGTGGCATCGGCCACGGTCGCGGACGGGGCGGGCGCCTCCACGCCACCCGTGCCGACCAGGGCCGCGCCGCCCGCCGCGGCCGCGAGCGCGGCGGCGGTCGCGAGCGGGACGAGGTGGCGCGGGCGCCGCACGGGCCGAAGATAGACCGGCGCGATCGGGCCTCCGCCGCCCCCCGGTACGTCGGCCGGGGGCGGCGCCGCCCCCGGGTCCGACGCCGCGCCTACTGCACCAGCTCGAAGACCTTGAACATCGGCAGGTACATCGCGATCACCACCAGGCCCACGATGAGGCCCACCACGATCATCATCAGCGGCTCGATGATGGAGGTGAGGGCCTTGAGCATCGCCGAGACCTCGTCGTCGTAGAAGTCGGCGAGCTTGTGGAGCATCTGGTCGAGGGCGCCGGTCTCCTCGCCCACCGCCAGCATCTGCGTGACCATCGAGGGGAACACGCCCGCGCGGGCCAGCGGGCCGGCCAGCGACTGGCCCTCCTTGACGCGCTCGGCGACCTCGGCCATCGGGTCGCTGATGACCCGGTTGCCGGCGGTCTGCGCGGTGATGTCGAGGGCCTGAAGGATCGGGACCCCCGAGGCCGTCAGCGTCCCGAGCGTGCGGGCGAAGCGCGCGACGGCGATCTTGCGGGCGATGTCGCCGATCTTCATCGGCATCCGCAGCTTGACGCGGTCCCAGGTGAGCTCGCCGCCGTTCGTGCGCTTCCAGCGCCGGAACGCCACCACCATCACCACCGGCGCCAGCAGGAAGGCGTACCAGTAGCCGCGCATCGCGTCTGAGACGCCGATCATGAACGCCGTCAGGGCGGGGAGCTCGCCGCCCAGGTCGGAGAACATCTCGGCGAAGATCGGGATGATGAAGGCCACCATCGCCACCAGCACGCCGAGCGCGAAGCAGCCGATGAGGCTGGGGTAGACCATCGCCGAGCGCACCGTGCGGCGCAGGTGGTCGTCCTTCTCCAGCTGGACGGCGACGCGGTCCAGCACCTCCTCGAGGTTGCCGCCGGTCTCCCCCGCCTGGACCATCGAGACGAACAGCCGGTTGAACACGCGCGGGTGCTTGGCCATCGCCTGCGACAGCGACAGGCCCGTCTCCACGTCGGTGCGGACGGCGGCGATCACCGTGCGCAGGCGCGGGTTCGTCGTCTGGTCCTCCAGCACGTAGAGCGCGCGGAGCAGTGACAGGCCGCTGGAGACCATCGTCGCCAGCTGGCGGGCGAGCACCGTCATCTCGCGCGCCTTGACGCGCCGGTAGCGGTCCAGGATGTCGTCGACGGTCATCGCCGACTTCTTCTCCTGCACGTCGACCACCGTCAGGCCGCGCAGGCGCAGCTGAGCGGCGACGGCGGTCATCGAGTCGCCCTGGATCTCGCCGACCGTGGTGGCGCCGCCGCGGTCGAGCGCCTTGTAGGTGAACTGGGAGCCCACGTCAGGCCGCCCGTGCCGCCGGCGACGGCTCGCCCAGCAGGCGGCGCAGCTCGGCGGAGCTGTTGGCCCGCTGGAGCGCCACGTTGCGGGTGACCAGGTTGCGGCGGACGAGGTCGGCCAGGCACGCGTCCATCGCCTGCATGCCGTGCTGCGACCCGGTCTGGAGCATCGAGTAGATCTGGTGCGTCTTGCCCTCGCGGATGAGGTTGCGCACGGCGGGCGTCGCCATCAGCACCTCCACGGCCACGACGCGCTCGCCGTCGGCGGTGGGCACCAGCTGCTGGCAGACCACGCCTTGGAGGGCGTTGGCCAGCATCACGCGGACCTGCTCCTGCTGGTGCGGCGGGAAGACGTCGATGACGCGGTCCACCGTCTGCGGGGCGTCCGAGGTGTGGAGGGTGCCGAACACCAGGTGCCCGGTCTCGGCCGCCGTCAGCGCGATCTGGATCGTCTCGAGGTCGCGCATCTCACCGACGAGGATCACGTCCGGGTCCTGCCGCAGGGCGCTCCGCAGCGCGCGGGCGAACGAGTGGGTGTCGCCGCCGATCTCGCGCTGGTTGATGAGCGAGCGCTTGTTGCGGTGCAGGAACTCGATCGGGTCCTCGATCGTGACGATGTGGCACGACCGCGCCGTGTTGATCTCGTCGATCAGCGCGGCGAGCGTGGTCGACTTGCCGGAGCCGGTCGGGCCCGTCACGAGCACGAGGCCGCGCGGCTTGGTGGTCCACTCGCGGATCGCCGGCGGCAGCCGCAGCTCCTCCAGCGAGCGCAGCGTGGTGGGCACCACGCGGAACGCCGCGCCGATCGCGGCCCGCTGGAAGTAGGCGTTCACGCGGAACCGCACGCGGTTGGGGACCTGGTAGGAGAAGTCGATCTCGAGGTCCGTCTCCAGCCGCTGGCGCTGGTCCTGGGTCAGGATCCCGTAGACCAGCTCACGGGTGTCCTGCGGCGTCAGCACCTCGCGCCCGATCGGCACCAGCTCGCCGCCGCGCCGGATGACCGGCGGGGCGCCGGCCGCGATGTGCAGGTCGCTCGCGCCGCTGCGGATGACGGTGAGCACGAGTTCCGCGAAGTCGATCACGCGCACCTCTGGGGGTCGGCGAGCCGGCGTGGACCGGGCGGCGCCGCCGAGGGGGGCCCGGTCCACCACCCCGTGTATCGGCGCGCGCACCGGGGGGCTCAAGGGCCTCCTCCCGGCGTCAGCCGACCGCGCGCGCCACCTCGTCGAGGCTCGTCTCGCCGCGCATCACCTTCATGACGCCGTCCTCGCGGAGCGTCCGCATGCCCCGGGCCATCGCGGTGCGGGTGATCTCCTCCGTGGGCGCGCCCTCCACGATGAGGCGCTGGATCTCGTCGTCGACCACGAGCATCTCGTAGACGCCCACGCGCCCCCGGTAGCCGGTGCCCGCGCACCGCGAGCACCCCACCGCGCGGTGCACCTGCATCCGCTCGGGCAGCGCGGCCGGCAGGCGATCGGACTGCAGCATGTCGCGCAGCACCTGCGTGGGGATCATGTGGGGCTGGCGGCAGTGCGCGCACAGGCGGCGTGCGAGGCGCTGGGCCAGGATCCCCGTGACCGCGCTCGCCGACAGGAACGGCTCCACACCCATCTCGACCAGCCGGGACAGGGCGCCGGCGGCGTCGTTGGTGTGCAGCGTCGCCAGCACCAGGTGGCCGGTGAGCGCCGACTCGACCGCGATCTTGGCCGTCTCGCGGTCCCGGACCTCGCCGATCATCACGATGTCGGGATCGCAGCGCAGGATCGAGCGGAGCCCCGCGGCGAACGACAGCCCGGCCTTGGGGTTCACCTGGACCTGGTTGATGCCCGTCAGCCGGTACTCCACCGGGTCCTCGACCGTGATGATGTTCTTGTCGACGCTGTTGAGCTGGTTGAGCGTCCCGTACAGCGTGGTGGACTTGCCCGAGCCGGTCGGCCCCGTCACCAGCACGGCCCCGTAGGGGCGCCGGTAGCAGGCCGCGTACCGCTCCAGCACGTCCGGCGCGAACCCGAGGTCGCTCAGGCCCAGCAGCACGTTGGACTTGTCGAGCACCCGGATGACGATCTTCTCGCCGTACACCGTGGGCAGGGTCGCCACGCGCAGGTCGAGGTTGCGGCCCCCCACCGACAGGCCCACGCGACCGTCCTGCGGAACGCGGCGCTCGGCGATGTCGAGGTCGCTCATGATCTTGATGCGGCTGGCGACCCCGTTGGCGAAGCGGAACGGGACCGAGGTGACGGTGCGCAGCACCCCGTCCACCCGGAAGCGCACGACCACCTCGCGCGCCTGCGGCTCGAAATGGATGTCGGAGGCGCCGTCCTGGACGCCGCGGGCGATGATGGAGTTCACCAGGCGCACCACCGGGGCGTCGTCGAGCGCGTCGGTGATGTCGTCCAGCGTGGCGTGCTCGGCCGCCTCGGGGATGTCGCTCCCCTGCACGACCTGCGCGACCACCTGGTCGAGACGGCCCGCCTGGGCGATCAGCTTGCCGATCTCCTCGGGCGGCGCGAGCACGGGCCGCACCTCGCGGCGCACCAGGATGCGCAGGTCGTCCACCGCGAACACGTTCGAGGGGTCGGCCATCGCGACCACGACGGCACCGTCGGGGTCGACCCGCACGGGGACGGCCTGGTAGCGCCGGGCCGCGCGCTCGTCGAGCAGCTCGAGCGCCGCGGGATCGACGGGCTGGCCGGGGTCGTACACGCCGATGCCCATGCGCACCGCCTGGGCCTGCGCCAGCTGCTCACGGGTCAGGACCCCGTCCGTGACCAGGATCTCGGCCACGCGCGCCCCGTTGCCGGCGGCCTTGGCCATCGCCGCCTTGAGCTGATCCGCCCGGGCGTAGCCGAGCCGCAGGATCACCTGCCCCAGGGGCTCACCGCGCGGGGAGCGTGCGGGCGCGAGGGACGAGGGCGCCCGGGCCGGGCCGGCCG
>DATMJR010000250.1:0-2359 GCA_035553775.1 Miltoncostaeaceae bacterium
GTCCCCTCCCCCGTCCGGGGGACGCCCGCCACCGCCCCGCGCGCTGCGCGCGCCGACCGCTCCCGATCGACCCGCCGACGGCGTTTCTGCGGGCGACCGGGGGGAACGCGCCACGTCCACGGCCGCGGGATCCCCCGCTGCGGTCTGCGTTCGACATCCGGGCGCGGCCCGGAGGAGGGACACGTGAACGACCAGCAGCAGCGGCCCGCCGGCGAGGAGCCGGCCTCGGCGGCGACCCGCCGCCAGTTCGTCTCGGGGGCGGCCGTCGCCCTCGGGGGCGTCGGCCTGCTCGGGGTCCCCGCCATCGGTGCGGCGACCGGGAAGGCCCCCCGGCGCCGTCGCGGCCCGGCGCGCCCGCCGGACTCGCCCCGCGAGGTCCTGAACATCTCGGCGACCATCGAGGGTCTCGGCATCGTGGTCACGACGGTCGGCGCCGAGCGGGTCCCACTGCCGCCGCCCGTGGCGCGCAACGCGGCCGCCGCCGCGCGCCACGAGCTGCTCCACCGGCAGTGGCTCATCGGGGAGGCCGGCGCGCGCCCCCTCACCAACCGCATCTGGGTGCCGGACGCGATCTTCGCGAGCCCGGTGGCCCTGCTGAGCGCGATCGAGGTCGGCGAGAGCAACGAGGTGAACGGCTACCTGGTGGGCACGACGGTGTTCGCCGCGCGCGGCGACGCCGACATGGCGCGGATCTTCGCCGAACTGGTCGCGAACGAGTCGGTGCACCGCGCCGTGGCGCGCGACGCCCTCGGCAAGCTCGCCAACGACCGGGCCTGGGCGAAGTACGACCAGCCCGAGGAGGCCCCGGACGCCCCGAACCGCGGCCAGCCGGGCTTCCGCAGCATGTGGGACCTGTTCGTGGCCTACGAGACGGCGGGCTTCGGCTTCGGCCGGCCGGGGAGCGCCCCCGGCGCCTTCCACGACGTGGACGAGGTGAGCGCGCGCACCCCGGACGACCCGGACGTCAACGTCCGCCTGCCCCGGTAGCCCCACCGCACGGAGCCGCGCCGCGGCGTGGCTCCGTGCTCGCCGGGCCACCCGCGCGTGGCGCGTCGGCCGGAGACGAGTAGTGTCGGGGAATGAGCGACGACACCGCACCCGAGATCCCGACGTCCGACGCGCCGCCCGCGCAGGCCGTGGACGGGGCCCCGCGCACCGAGACCGAGCCCGAGGAGGAGCCCCTCAGCCAGGAGGAGCAGGACTCCGCCTTCGTGCTGCGCCGGCGCCTCCACCACCACGACCTGTACGGCATGCTCGGCCTGCGCCCGGGCGCGCCGGTCGCCGAGGTGGAGCGGGCCATCGAGCGCCGGCGCGCGGCGCTGCCGCGCATCGCCGACGAGGACGACCGCTCCCGGCGGGCCAAGCACCTGGACATCATCCGTCACGTGCTGCTGCAGCCCGGCATCCGCGAGGCCTACCTGCGCGAGCGCGCCGCCTACGCGGCGTACACCGCCCGTGAGCGCATGGGGCGCCCCATGGAGCGCATCCGCGAGAACGTCCGCTCGGTGGGCCCGCGCGGGTAGCCGGCGGGCGCGCGGCGCCGCCGGGGCGCACCTCCGGACGCTCCTCCTCAGGGAGGAGGAGCGGATCGTCCGCGCGCCCGAGGACGCACGCCGGATCGCGGCCTACCGTCCCCGGGGACGGCCGGGACGGGGAGGTGCGCAGATGGCCGAGGTGGACGTCCACGGGGACGAGGTGCGGCTGCGGTTCACGCCGGGGGAGCGCGTCGCGGGCCTGATCCGCGATCAGCGCATTCCGCGCGGGCTCGTGCGGGGCGCCGAGGTGATCGAGGATCCCCTGCCCGCGGTGCGCGGCATCCGCGCCCCGGGGCTCGCCCTCCCGGGGGTGCGCAAGGTGGGCACATGGCGCTCCGCCGGCGGGAGCGACCTGGTGTGCGTGCGCCGGGGCGAACGGGCCGTGCGCATCCACCTGCAGGGGCACCGCTACCGCTCGGTCCTCGTGGGGGCGCGGGACCCCGAGGCCCTGGTGGCCGCCCTCGGCGGCTGACGCGCCACGCGACCGGACGCGCCGGCGCGGGCCGCGCCGGCGGCGGCCGGCCCCTCCTGTGCCGGCCACGCGGGGCAGGAGCCGAGCAGTATGGCGCGCGGACGTCGCCGCTCGGGCGGTGAGGCGCGGGATGGCGGGTAGAGGTGGCCACACGTTCCCCGAAAGGAGAAGAGATGGACACCGCGTTCAAGGTGGTAAGGGTCGTCGGCGAATCGCCGACGTCGATCGAGGAGGCCACCAGGGTCGCGCTCAGGACGTCGTCGGACGCCGTGCACGGGCTCACCTGGATCGAGATCGCGAACATCCGCGCAAACGTCAACGACGGCGGCGACATCGATCGCTGGCAGGTCAC
>DATMJR010000251.1:0-2317 GCA_035553775.1 Miltoncostaeaceae bacterium
CTCCGGGCTCCGAGGGTGCGTCTCCCCATGCCCCCTCGGAGCCCGGAGCCCGCGGCTCCCGCACGCCCGCGGAATCCGCATGGAGGGCCGTCCGCGCCTCCGTGCCGCGCGGCGGGTCGCTGCCCGACGACGCACTGTGGCGGCGGCACCGGATCCTGCTCGCGGTGCTGTGGGGGCACGTGCCGGGCCTCGCCCTGTTCGGACTGCTGCGCGGCCAGCCCGCGGCATGGGCCCTGCTCGCGGCCCTGCCCCCGGCCGTCCTCGCCCTCGGCGCGTCGGTCCCGGGGTTCGGACACCGCCGCCTGCGACCCGCGCTCGCCGCGATGGGCCTGCTGGCGTCGTCGGCCGCGCTCGTGGCCCTGTGGGACGGCCTCCCCGAGGCGCACTTCCACTTCTTCGTGATGCTGGCGCTCGTGGGGCTCTACCTCGACTGGGTGCCCTACGGTCTGGCGGTCTGCTTCGTGCTCGTGCAGCACGGGGTCACCGGCACGCTCGCCCCCCAGCACGTGTTCGCGCACGCGGGCGCACCGGCGCAGCCGTGGGTGGCCGCGCTGATCCACATGCTGTTCGTGGCCGCCGTGTCGGTGGTCACGGTCGCCAGCTGGTCGCACCACGAGAACGCCCGCGCCGAGGCCGACCTGCGGGCACGTGGCTCGGCGGCGCTGCGGCGGATCGCCGAGGCGGTGGCGCGGGACGAGGCACCCGAGCGGCTGCTGCCGGACGCCCTCCGGGAGCTCGCGACCCTGATGGGGGCCGACGACCTGTGCGCCGGGCGCGTCGAGGGCATCGACGTGCGGCTGGTGGCGACGCCCGGGGGCTGGGTGGCCGCCGGGGACCTCGAGGCACTCTCCGGCGACCCCGCCGTCGCGGAGGTCCGCCGGACGCGCGCGGCCGCGCGCGTGGTCGACCGGGCGACGGGGCGGGCCCGCGTGGCGGCGCCCGTGAACGTGGCCGGCACGCTGTGGGGCGTGCTGGCGTGCGGCGCCGACGCCGTTCCCGCGGAGGCGGGCGAGCGGCTCGCCGATGTCGGCCGCCTGGTGGGGATGGGGATCGCGCAGGCGCGCATCCGCGCCGAGCTGGAGGCGCGGGCGAGCGAGGATCCGCTGACCGGCTTGGCCAACCATCGCGTCTTCCACGAGAGGCTGGCCGAGGAGGTGGGCCGGGCCGCACGCACCGGCGACGCACTGGCGCTGGTCGTCCTCGATCTGGACCACTTCAAGCAGGTCAACGACCGCAACGGGCACCCCGCGGGCGACGCCGTCCTGGTGGAGCTGGCCCGCCGGCTGCGCGTCCAGGCGCGCGGCGGCGACGTGCTCGCCCGCGTCGGCGGGGAGGAGTTCGCCTGGCTGCTGCCCGGATGCGACGGGCCGGCGGCCCTGCGCCGCGCGGAGGACCTGCGCGGCGTCGTGGCGCGGTCGCCCTTCCCGGCTGCGGGGGCGCTCACGATCTCCGCCGGCGTCAGCACACTCGCCGACGCGGGTGACGCGGCCGAGATGGTCGCGCGCGCCGATCAGGCGCTCTACTGGGCCAAGCGCCAGGGCCGCAACGGGTGCGTGCTCCACTCGCCCGAGCTTCGCGAGCATCTCGAGGGGGTGGCGTGGGCCGATCGCACGGCGCGCACGCGGATGTTCGACACCCTGCGCGACCTGGTGCGCAACCTGGACGCCAAGCACGCCACCACCCGCGGCCATTCCGAGCGGGTCGCCGGGGTGACCTCGGCCCTGGCGACCGCCCTCGGGTGGCCCGCCGCCCGCTGCGTCGAGCTCCACGAGGCCGCCCTGCTCCACGACCTCGGCATGGTGGCGGTCCCGGACGCGGTCCTGCGGTCGCCCGCGCCCCTGACCCCCGGGGACTCCGCCGCCGTCCGGGCGCATCCGGCGCTGGGTGCCCAGATCGCCGGGGAGGTGCTGAGCCGGGAGGCGACCACGTGGATCCGCGGGCACCACGAGCGGCACGACGGCCACGGGTACCCGGACGGGCTGGCCGGCCCGGCCATCCCGGCGGGGGCGCGCATCCTCGCCGTCGCGGAGGCGTGGGACGCGATGACCGCGGGCCGGCCCCACCGGCCCGCCCGGGAGCCCGGGTCCGCCCTCGAGGAGCTGCGCCGGCACGCCGGCCGGCAGTTCGCCCCCGAGGTCGTGGACGCCCTCGACCGGCTGCTCGCCGAGGGCGCGCTCATGCCGATCCACGCGTCGTGGTGCATCGAGGGGGACGGCCGTCGCTCCCGCGTCTCGACGGCGCGTCCGGCGGCGGCGGGGGTCGCGGCGCCCGGGTGAGCCGGGCCGGCGGGGTCAGCCGGCCGGCGGCGGGGGTGCCC
>DATMJR010000252.1:0-2223 GCA_035553775.1 Miltoncostaeaceae bacterium
ACGCCGCGGCGCTCACCGCGCGGCGCGCCGAGCTGGTGGGGGAGGCGCGTGCCGTCGCCGACGCCCTGCACGCGCGGCGGCGGGCGGCGTGCGCGCCCCTGGAGGCGGCGGTCTCGGCGGAGCTCGCGCAGCTGGCGATCGCGGACGCCGCCCTGCGCATCGAGGTGACGCGGGATGGGGACGACGAGGTGCCGCGCGATCGGTGCACCTTCTGGTTCCGCCCCAACCCGGGCCTGCCGGAGGCGCCGCTCGCCGACGCCGCCTCGGGTGGGGAGCTGTCGCGGGTGCTGCTGGCGCTGAGCAGCGTGGCGGCGGCCTCCGACGACGCGGCCTGGGTGTTCGACGAGATCGACGCCGGCATCGGCGGGCGCACGGCCACCGCCGTGGCCGACCGGCTGGCGCACGTGGCCGGCTCCCGGCAGTTGCTGGTGATCACCCACTCCGCCCAGCTGGCGGCTCGGGCGGAGTGGCACGTGCGACTCGACAAGCTCGGCGGGGGCGGGGAGATCAGCACCACCGGGGTCCAGCGACTGGGTGGCGAGGACCTGATCGCCGAGCTGTGCCGCATGCTGGGCGCGAGCGCCGAGGACGACGCCGCGCGGCGGCACGCCGAGGCGCTGCTGAGCCGGACCGGGGCGTAGCGCCGCCGCGCCCGCCCCGCGTCGGCGCCGTCGCCGCCGCACCCGCGCGGCGCGTGACGGGACGGCCGGCGGCCGCCTGCGGCCGCCGCATCCTTCGGACGAGCCGGAGCAGCAGCCACCCCGCCGGCGGCGCGCCGCCGAGGATGGCGGTGGGAAAGTGAACCCCCGGGTAAAAGCGCGACACCCACCCAGGGCCGCCCGCACGAGCAGGGGCAGGCGCAGGCGCCCGTGCTCCGGGGCGACGCCGACCGTGGCGGCGAACGCGGTGGCGGCGTGGGGCGAGGGGAGCGCCGCCGGCGCGGGCCGGCTCACCTCCGCGACCACCCCACTCCGCCAGGGGCGGGCGCTCGCGATCGACCGGCCGCGTGAGCCGGTGCGCGTCGAGATCGCTCCGCCCGTCGGCGACGGCGCCGGCGGCGATGCCGAGGGGCAGCCGCCCGGACGGGGCAGGTCGGCGGCGAGGCCGATCGCGAGGAGCACCACGCCGGTGAGCCACGGAACCCGGTCGCCGTCATGACCGCGATCGCGGGCGCGATGCGTGCGGCCTGCAGCAGTCGCACGCGCCAGGATCCCAGGCGGCGATCGTGTCCAGCCCTCGGCGGCAGCCCGCCACGGCGGACCGCCCCGGCCGCGTGGCGCCGCGCGGGTCCGGTACGGTGCGGAGCCGTGCCGTCCGGGGAGCAGCGCCACGGTCAATCCGCCGCGCGCGGCGCCGATGCCACATCGGGGGCATCCCCCCGACCGGAACCGCCGCACAGGCCAGGAGGGACCGCGCCCTGACCACTCACGAGTCCCCGGGGACGGCGCCGGCCGCGTCCGATCCGCCGCCCGGGTCCCACGCCACCCTGCCCCGCTGGGCGGTGCTGGCGAGCCTTGCGGCGCTGGTCGTGGTGATCGCCTGGTCGGTGACGGAGGCCGGCGACGTGGTGCTGTCGATCCCCGAGGCGATCCTGCTGGGGGTGGTGGAGGGGCTCACCGAGTTCCTGCCGGTCTCGTCCACCGGCCATCTGACGGTGACGCAGGACCTGCTCGGGCTCACCGACACCGAGGAGGCCAAGGCCGCGGCCGACTCCTACGCCATCGCCATCCAGGCGGGCGCGATCGTGGCGGTGCTCGGCATCTACCGACGGCGGATCAGCAACACGGTGCTCTCGGTGGTGGGGCGCGGGTCCGACCAGGAGGCCGGCCGGCGCATGGCCGTCGCCCTCACCGTGGGGTTCATCCCCGCCGGGCTCACCGCGTTCCTGCTGGGCGACCTGATCAAGGAGCACCTGTTCGGCATCTGGCCGGTGGTGGCCGCGTGGTTCGTCGGGGGCGTCGTGATCCTGCTGTGGCCGAGGCCCGACCCGCTGCGCGGCCGGGCCCTGGAGCTGATCACCGCCCGCGACGCGCTGATCATCGGGTTCGCCCAGATCATCGCCCTGTGGCCGGGCGTCAGCCGCAGCCTCATCGTGATCCTCGCCTGCCTGGCGATCGGCCTGAGCCTGGCGGCCTCGGTGGAGTTCGCCTTCCTGCTCGGCCTGGTCACGCTCGGCATCGCCACCCTGTACGAGACGTTCGACCAGGGCAGCGTCATCGTGGA
>DATMJR010000253.1:0-4638 GCA_035553775.1 Miltoncostaeaceae bacterium
GTCCACGTCGTCGTACTCGCCGCCGGGCGGGGCAGTCGGCTGGGCCCCCAGGGGGACGCCCTGCCCAAGTGGCTGCTGGAGGTGGGCGGTCGGACGCTCGCCGCGCGCCACCTCGCCGGCATCGCCGCCGCGCGCCGGGCCGGCGACGTCGCCGGTGTCGCCGTGGTCGTCGGGCACGCCGGCGCGGCCGTCGAGGAGGACCTCGCCCGCCGGAGCGACGCGGTCCGGGTGGTGCGCAACCCGGAGTACGCCGAGCGCAACAACTGGTGGTCGCTCCTGCGTGCGCTGCGCGAGCTGCCCGAGGAGGGCCCCGTCGTGGTGCTGAACGCCGACCTGCTCGTCGCCCCCGCGCACCTGGCCGCGTTCATCGGCGACGCGGCGCGCGGCGAGGCCGACGGGCTGCTGTGCGTCGACACCGCACGGCGCCTCACCGACGAGTCGATGAAGGTGGCGCTGGATGCCGGCGGAGCGCTGGCGGCGATCGGCAAGACCGGCATCGCGGACGCCGCCGGCGAGTACATCGGGATCCTGATGGCCCGGGCCGGCGTCCTGCGCGCCCTGCGCGCCCGGCTGGAGGAGTTCGACGGGCGCCCGGAGGCGCGCGACGAGTGGTACGAGGGCGCCGTGGGCCGGAGCGTGGGCGACGGCGCCCGCTGGCAGATCTGGCCGATGCCCGACGGTGGGTGGATCGAGATCGACGACCACGCCGATCTGGCCGCGGCGGACGACCTCGCCCGCGAGGTGGACGCCCTCCCCTAGGCCTGCGGCGCGGCCAGGTCCGCGGCCGGCGCGGGGACCCCCGGGGGCCGCTCCGGGGCCACGGCGACGGGCACCGGCGGGAGCGCGGAAGCGTCGGGGACCGGGCCCAGGCGCGCGATCACGTCGAGCAGCGCGCCGACCACGCGCGGATCGAGCTGCGACCCGGCCACCCGGCGCAGCTCGGCCACCGCATCGGCGCGGGTCAGGGCCCTCCGGTACGACCGCGTCGTGGTCATCGCGTTCCACGTGTCGCAGGCGGACACGATCCGCGACTCGATCGGGATGTCCTCCCCGGCCAGCCCGTCGGGGTACCCGGTCCCGTCCCACCGCTCGTGGTGGGCGCGGACGATGATGCCCACCTGCCGCATCAGCCCTCCCACCGTGTCGAGCATGCGCTGACCCTCGACGGTATGGGTCTTGATGACCTCCCACTCGTCGGCGTCGAGCGGGCCGGACTTGTTGATGATCTCCTTGGGCACGGCGACCTTGCCGACGTCGTGCAGCAGGGCGCCGAACTCCACGCGCTGCCGCGTGGCCCGGTCCAGGCGCAGTTCCTCGCAGACCGCCAGAGCGAGCTCCACCACACCCCGGCAGTGCTCGCCCGTGTAGGCGTCGTCCGACTCGACCACGTCCCCCAGCACCATCGCGGTGCCACGGTAGGCGGTGCTCAGCTCCACGAGCTGCTCCATGCGGTTGCGGCGCTCGGCGGCGAACACCTGCAGCAGTCCGAACAACGGCACCATCAGCGCCAGGGCCCAGGTGCGGTCCTCGGCGGCCAGTGCCACCAGCAGCCCCACCGGCGCGAAGGCGACGTCGACGGCGTACACCCAGAACGCCTCGTGCAGCTGCTCCCGCAGCGGCGCTCCGCCGCTCAGCCGCTCGCGGGCCCACGAGGAGAGCATGTCGACCCCCAGCTGGGCGGCGAGCGCCAGGGCGAGCACGGCGGCCGCCGCCTCGGAGCCGGACGGCGCCCCGGCGGCGGCGAGCACCACCGCCGGCCCGACCGTGAACCACGCGTTCGCCGGAGCGAGCAGCAGGCGTGCGGGGGCCGCGCGCCCCCGCAGCACCTCGGGCAGTCCCGCCGCGGCCAGGGCGAGCGCGGTCAGAACGGGCACCGTCTGCGGCGGCAGCAGGAGCAGCGCCGGGACCACCCCGAGGAGCACCGGATTGGTGTAGCCCGACAGCACCGCGAACCGGACCCGGCTGGCGAGCGTGACCACCACCAGCACCACCAGGGCGTCCACCCAGCGCACGTCGCCCGGACCCGCGAGGGCGAGCAGCGTCGTGACGGCGGCCACCCAGGCGCCGCCCACCAGCAGCTCCGCGCGCCGCTCGGCCCCGGACAGGGTCCGGTGGTCGCGCGTCAGCGTGTCGGCGAGCCGCTCCTCGTCGCCGGGGCGCACGAGGGCCGATGCGTGGGTCTCCGCCACACCGTCACCATCGTGCGTTCCGGGCGGCGGCTTGACCCCCTCCCGCCCACATCCGTGCCTGGTGGCCCCGCCGCGGGCGGGCGGGGGAATCAATTGCGCCGTTGGCCGGTCGATAGCAGGGGTGCCACCCCATCGGACATCGGACAAGGACGCCCCATGACCCCCATCACGCGCCGGGCCGCCGTGCTCGCGCTGGGCGCGCTCGCCATGACGGCGGCCGCCGCCCCCTCCGCCCTGCCGGCGAAGGCCGCCCCCAGCCTGTGCCCCGGCCAGGTCTTCGCGCCCGTCTTCAGCGCCTTCGGCGACGACGACCTCTACACCCTCGTCCCGGGCGGCGACTTCGAGGCGCCCTCGGCCTGGTCGGGAGGCCAGCGCGTCGAGGGCGGGGAGCCGCGGCTCGGCGGACCCGACGCCTGGGAGCTCGAGCTCGCCGCCGGCCCCGCCGGCCTCGCCACCGCCACCAGCGGCGACGTGTGCGTGACCCGGGACTACCGCTGGCTGCGCATGTTCGCGACCTCGCCGTCCGCCGATGCCCGCCTGCGCGTGCGGGTCGCGTACCCGGGCGGTGAGCGCACGGAGGCCGTGCTGCGCGGAGGTGCCGCCTCGCCCCTGACGCCGCGCATCGACCTGGACAGCCGCCGCATCGCCCATCCCCGGGCGACGGGGACCTCGACCATCCGCGTGGAGATCACCGCCCTCCGGGGCGTCTGGCAGGTCGACGACGTGTACGTCGACCCCCGCATGCGCTGACGCCCGGGTGGCCCGCCCCCGCCGGGGCGGGCCACGGGCGGCCTCAGCCGGCGGTGACGCGCAGCCCGTCGTGGTACACGACGGCCCGGCCGGTGATGCGGCCGCTGCGGTAGAAGCCCTGCTTGAAGTACACCCCGCTGCTGCCCGGCACCATGGTGCGCACGCGGAGGCGGGTGGCGCCGACCCCGCCGTAGCGGGACGCCCGCGCGTCGCCGCGGGGCCAGTTCATGCGCTGGCGGACGCCGTTGACCCACAGGTCCACGAAGCCGCGCCGGTCGTTCGCCGACCAGCGGATGCGCAGGCGGAAGTCGATCCAGCGGCCCTTGACCGCCGACAGGGGGCGCCCCCAAGGCACCAACTCCAGCTGCCGGTCGCCGACGCGGTCGTGCCGGTGGATGCTGAGCTCCAGCCGGTCCGCCTGCAGGAACAGGCCCACGGGCGGGGAGCCGTCGCAGGTGCAGTGCCACTGGCTGATGACGGCCCACGCGCGGGCGTTGGGCGCGGGGAGCGACCGCGGGATGAAGGTCGACCACGAGTACCAGCGCACCTGGCCCTCGCGCTCACGGGAGCGCGTCTGGCACTCGGAGCGGTCGCCGTAGCCGTCGTAGTCGGCGTCGGTGACCTCGAAACGCGCGGCACGCTTTCCGTGCCGGCGCGGGCTCCCGACGACGGTGATGCCGCGGCGGTGCCGGGTCTGGCAGCCGCTCCACTGCGAGGTGTCGCCGGTCTCCCAGCCGCCGTCGAACAGGAGCGGACCGGGGATGGCGAGCGCCGGTGCGGCCGACGCGGGCGCGGGCGCGGCGGCCACGGCCGTCCCGGCGGCCGCGAGCGCGGCGAGCAGGAGCGGACCGGGACGCCGGCGGCGCCGGGGGCGGGGGTTCCGTGTGGTCGTCACGGGCGGGGAGTGTTGCCGAGGACCCGCCGGGCGCCAAGCCACACGGGTGTGCGGCGGCGGCCGCCGTCACATGTGGCGAAATCGGGCCTGGCGGAGGGCGCTCGGTTCCGGGAGGATCCCCCCATGGCCCAACTGATGCACATCACCTCCGACGGCGCCGATCTCACCGACCGGCTCGAGGACCTCCTGCAGGAGTTCGGCATCGACGTCAACGACGACGAGATCGACGAGCTGGCCCTGGTGCCCGCGTTCGTCCTCGGCGGCGCCTCCGTCGAGACCGAGGCGCACGCGCACGGCGACCACATGCACGTGGTCGGCATCCGGGTGACGATCGCCGACGAGCTGCAGGACGCCTTCTACGCGACCCTCGGGCAGATCCTGTCCGCGGACGACGAGGAGGACGGGGAGACCTGATCCCCGCCCCGGGGTCAGCCCCCGGGGGTCTGCTGTGCCTGGGTGATCGCGTCGGCCCCGTGGTCGTCGGGCAGCCCGAGCGCGCGGTTGATCGCCGTGAGCGGCGTGATGCCGCCCGTGCCCGGTCCCACCGCCGGCGCGGCCGGCGCGTCGGTGCGGTGCAGCTCCACCGCGCGCGCCCAGGCCTCCCCGAGCACCGGCCAGCGCGCGAGGACCTCGGCGTGGCGGACGGTGCGCGGCGTGCCCGGCGGCATCGCCGGGAGCTTACCCCGCGTCGCGTCCCGGGTGCGTATGGGCACGCAGTCCATGTGCGGGCGCTGTGACACGCCCCCGCGGTTGATCCGCAGGGCGAGGGCGCCGATGGAGTCGGGACGGCCGCAGGCGCGGCCC
>DATMJR010000254.1:0-3172 GCA_035553775.1 Miltoncostaeaceae bacterium
GTCCTGGCGGCCTCCGCCGCGCTGCTGGCCGCCAGCCTGCTGCTCGCCGAGGTGCTGCGCCGCCGGGAGCGACGCCGCGCCGCCGGACCGCCCGGTCCCGGTGACCCACCCGCCACGTCCCCCGGAGGATGAGCATGGCCCCCCGCTACGACCTCGCCGTGCTCGGAGGCGGCACCGCAGGACTGGTGGCCGCCCACGGCGCCGCCGCCCTGGGCGCCCGCGTCGTGCTGGTGGAGCGCCGTCCCCGGACGGGCGGCGACTGCCTGTGGAGCGGATGCGTGCCCAGCAAGAGCCTGATCGCCGCGGCCGACCTCGCCCACCGCATGCGCACCGCCGACCGCGTCGGGCTGGCGCCGGTGGCGCCGTCGGTCGACCTCGCCCGCGTCATGACCCACGTCCACGGTGCCCGCGCCGCCATCGCGCCCCACGACTCCGTGGAGCGGCTGCGCGCGCACGGAGTGGAGGTGCGCCACGGCGACGGCCGTTTCCGTGGCCCGGGGCGCCTGGAGGTCGACGGCGAGATCCTGCGCTTCCGGCGCGCGCTGATCGCCACCGGCTCCGAGGCGCAGGTGCCGCCGCTGCCCGGCCTCGACGGGCTCGCCCTCACCTGCGACACCGTGTGGGACCTGACCCGGCTGCCCGCCCGGCTGGCCGTGATCGGCGCCGGTCCGACCGGATGCGAGTTGGGCCAGGCGTTCGCCCGGCTGGGAAGCCGGGTGAGCCTGCTCGAGCGCGACGACCGTCTGCTGGCGCGGGAGGAGCCCGAGGTGGGCGCGCTGCTGGCCGCGCGCCTGGCCGGCGAGGGGGTCGACGTGCTGCTCCACACGGCCGCCCTGCGCGTGGAGGACGGGGACGGCGGGCGGTGGCTGGTGGTCACGGGACCCGGCGGCGAGGACCGCGTCCCGGTCGACGCGGTACTGGTGGCCGCGGGACGCCGCCCCGCCACAGCCGGGCTCGGTCTGGAGGAGCTGGGCGTCGCCTGCGACGCCCGCGGGGCGGTGCGCGTCGACCCGACCATGCGCACGACCGTCCGCGGCGTCTTCGCCGCGGGTGACGTCACCGGGATGCTGCCGTTCACGCACGTCGCCGCGGCGCACGCCCGGGTGGTGGTGGCCAACGCCCTGTTCGGCGCCCGCCTGCGCTTCGACCCGTCGGCGGTCCCCTGGGTCACCTTCACCGACCCCGAGGTGGGGCGCGTCGGCCTGACCGAGGCCCAGGCGCGGGCGCGGGGCGGCCGGGTGAGCGTCGCGACGCTGGACTACGCGGGCCTCGACCGCGCCGTCACGGCCGGGCAGGGCTACGGCCTCGCGAAGCTGGTCGCGGTGGGCCGCCGGGGCCGCCTGGTCGGCGCCACCGTCGCGGCCCCGTCTGGAGGTGAGGCCATCGCCGCCCTCGCACCGCGCATCGCCGCGGGTGACACCATCGCCGACGTCTCGCGGCAGGTGCACGCCTACCCCACCTTCGCGGAAGGTCCGGCGCGGGCGGCGGACGCACATCTGCGCGCGCGCTGGCTCGGGCCGGGCGTGCGCCGCGCGACCCGGCCGGTGCTGGGGCTGCTGCGCCTGGTCGACCGCCCCGGGTGACCGCGCGGCGCCCGCACCCCCCCACCCGGCGCCGGGGCGCGCGTAACCTGCCGCGGGGCGACCGGGAGGCCGGCGGGATGGGCGGGAGCGCGCGCGTGGCCGCGGCCGTCGCGGTGGTGGCGGGACTCCTGCTGCTCGCCGCGTGCGGCGGCGGCGGTGGCGGAGCGGCGGCCGGGCTGCCGGCAGGCGACTGGGCGGCCGTCGAGCGGCGGGCCGAGGGGCAGACCGTGCGCTGGTGGATGTACGGCGGCGACGCCCGCATCAACGCCTACGTGCGCGACCACGTCGTGCCCGCGGCCGCCCGTCGCGGCGTGCGCCTGGAGGTGGTGCGCGTGGACGACACCGCGGACGTCATGCAGCGCCTGCTCGCCGAGCGCGAGGCGGGGCGCGACCGGGGCGGCGCCGTGGACCTGGTGTGGGTCAACGGTGAGAACTTCGCGCTCGGCGCGCGCGAGGGGCTGTGGCTGCCCGGATGGGCCGGCCGCCTGCCGAACGCCCGCCACCTGGATCCCGACGACGCGACGCTCACCCGCGACTTCGGCGTGCCCACCGAGGGCCGCGAGTCGCCATGGAGCCGGGCCGCCTTCGTTTTCGCGGCCGACTCCGCCCGCGTGCCCCGGCCGCCGCGCACGCTGCGGGAGCTGCTCGGGTACGCGCGCGACAACCCGGGGCGCGTCACGTACCCGGCTCCTCCGGACTTCACCGGCTCGGCCTTCGTGCGGCTCGTGGTGCAGGAGATGGGCGAGGAGGAGGGCATGCGGGCGCTGCGGGAGGTGCACGGGCGCCTGTACCGCGGCGGCGAAGCGCTGCCGAAGTCGGAGGCCGAGCTCAACCGCCTGTTCGGGGACGGGCAGGTGGACATCGCGATGAGCTACGACCCTGCCTTCGTGCTGTCCGGCGTGCGGACGGGCGTGTTCGCCCGCACGGCCCGGCCCTTCGCCCTGCGCCGGACGCTCGTCAACACCAGCTTTGTGGCCATCCCCGCCAACGCCGCCCAGCCCGCCGCGGCGGCCGTGGTCGCGGACCTGCTGCTGTCGCCCCGCCTGCAGGCGCTGAAGGCGGACCCGGACGTCCTCGGCGTGCCCACGGTGCTCGACCCCGCCCGGGTGCCGCCGCGGTGGCGCACCGCCCTCGGCGCCGACGCCGCCGGCCCCCACCTGCTGGCCCCGGACGCGCTCGGCGCCCCGCTCGCCGAGCTGCCCGCCGACGAGGTGGACCGGCTCGAGCAGCGCTGGCGGCGGGAGGTGCTGCGGTAGGCGGGCTGCGACTGCGGGAGGTGGCCGCGCGCCCCGGCGGCGCGCCGGTGCTGCGTGACGTCGACCTCGACGTGCCGGAGGGGTCGCGCCTGGCGCTGGTGGGCCCCTCGGGCGCCGGCAAGACGACCCTGCTGCGCGTGATCGCCGGGCTCGAGCCGGCGCGGGCGGGCCACGTCGAGTACGCCGGACAGCCCCTCGACGGGCTGCCGCCCCACCGTCGCCCGATCGCGATGGTGTTCCAGGAGCCGCGCCTGTTCCCCAATCTGGACGTGGCCGACAACGTGGCCTTCGCGCTCCGGGCCGCGGGGGTGGGGCGGCAGCCCGTCGAGGGGC
>DATMJR010000255.1:0-17048 GCA_035553775.1 Miltoncostaeaceae bacterium
CGCTCGTCGTCATGCGGCCATCCTCTCCACCGGCCGCGCTGCTCGGGGGCCAGGAGGAGGCGTTCGCCCGCGACGTGGCGCGCCTGCGCGCCCGCGCCGCCGAGTTCACGCCCGTCCCCTGCCCGGCCTGCGGGGCCGGCGGCGGCACGCCGGCGCTCAGCAAGTGGGGCTTCACGTGGCGCGCCTGCCCGGGGTGCCGCACGCTCTACATGAGCCCCCGCCCCTCCGAGGCGGTGATGTCCGACTACTACGCCGACTCGGAGAACTACGCGTACTGGGCGGCGCACATCTTCCCCGCCTCGGAGGACGCCCGGCGCGAGAAGGTGCACCGGCCCTGGCTGGAGCGCATCACCGGCCACTGCCGCGCCCTGGGCGTGCCCACGGGCACGCTGGTCGAGGTGGGCCCCGGCTTCGGCACCTTCGCGGCACTGGCCGCCACCACGGGCGCCTTCGACCGCGTGATCGCCGTGGAGCCCACGCCCCAGCTGGCCGCGGCCTGCCGCGACCGGGGCGTCGAGACCGTGGAGATGCGCGTGGAGGACGCCGCCGGCCACCTGCCCGCCGCCGACGTGGTGGTCGCCTTCGAGGTGATCGAGCACCTGTACGACCCGGGCCGCTTCGTGGCGATGGCCGGCGCGCTCGTGCGTCCGGGCGGCCTGCTGGTGCTGTCGTGCCCCAACGCCCTGGGCTTCGACATCCGCACGCTCGGCGCGGAGTCCCTCGCGGTCGACCCCGAGCACGTCAACCTGTTCAACCCGGGCAGCCTCGCCGCCCTGGTGGAGGCCCACGGCTTCCGCGTGGAGTCGCTCACCACCCCCGGGCGCCTGGACGCCGAGTTCGTGCGCGAGGCGGCGCTCGACGGCCGCTGCGACCTGTCGGGCCAGCCGTTCCTGGAGCGCGTGCTGGTCGACGAGTGGGAGCGCCTCGGCGGACCCTTCCAGGCCTTCCTCGCCGACCACGGCCTGTCGTCGCACATGTGGGTGGTGGCCCGCCGTGGGTGACGCAGCCCCCGCGGTGGCGGGCGCGGCCCGCACCCGCGCCGAGCGCCAGGTGGCGGCCTGCTACTCCACCTGGAGCGGCCGCTACTACGACGAGTACTACGGCCCCGGCGCCGCCTACCCGCCGGTGCACCGCGATCTGCTGCGGGGTCTCGTCCGCGAGTCCGGCGCCGCGACCCTGCTCGACGCCGGCTGCGGCCCGGCCTCGTTCCTGCGCGACGCCGTCGACCTGGGCTGTGCGCTGTACGGCTTCGACCTCACCCCCGAGATGGTCGACGAGGCCCGCGCGGTCCTGGCGCCCCACGGCGTGCCCGCCGCGCACCTGTGGCGGGGGAGCGTGCTCGACGACGACGCCTTCCGCTGCCCGTCCGACCCGGAGCGCCGCTACGACGCGGCGGTGTGCGTCGGGGTGCTGCCCCACATCCCCGAGGGCGAGGACGCCGGCGTGGTGCGACGGCTTGCCGGTGCCGTGCGGCCCGGGGGCCTGGTGGTCGCCGAGGGCCGCAACCAGCTGTTCGGCCTGTTCACCATGAACCGGTACTCCCACGCCCTGGTGCGCGACGACCTGGTGCGCGCCGACCGGCTGCGCGCCGCCGCCGCGCCCGAGGAGCTGCCCGGCCTGGAGCGCGCGCTCGAGCGGCTCGAGTCGATGTTCCGCACCGACCTGCCGCCCGTGCGCCGCGGGCACGCCGACGAGCCGGGCTACGACGAGGTGCTCTCGCGCACCCACAACCCGCTGCTGCTGGCCGAGGAGTTCCGCCGGGCGGGACTCCGGGACGTGCGCATCCTCTGGTACCACTTCCACCCGCTGCCCCCGATGCTGGCCGAGGAGGCGCCCGGCCTCTTCCGCCGCGCCGCGCTGGCGATGGAGGACCCCCACGACTGGCGCGGGCTGGTGATGGCGTCGGCATTCCTGGTGGCAGGGCGCCGCTCCGACGGCGCTGCGCCGCAGGGCGTCTCGCGCCGCTCCGACGGCGCTGCGCCGCAGGGTCTGGACGCTCGTCGCCCGGGGGACGCCTGACCACCCTCGCCCCCGCACCCGTGCGCGCGGACGCCTACCTCGCGCATCACATCTGGGAGCACAGCGCGACGGTGCGCGAGCTGTACGCGCGCCGCTGCCGGCGGGAGGCCGAGGAGATGACCTGCGCGGCGCAGTGCGCCGAGCTGCTGGCGCGGCGGGTGCGGCCGGGCGACACGGTGCTCGACGCCGGCTGCGGCAGCGGCTACCTGTGGCACTCGCTGCGCGACCGGGGCCTGGACGTCGAGTACTGGGGCGTCGACGCCTCGCCGACGCTGATCGGCATCGGCCGCCGCGAGATGCCGGCCCTCGGCCTGCCCGCCGCCCGCCTCATCGAGGCGCGCATCGAGGACCTGGACGGGGCCGTCGACCACGTCGTCTGCATGAACGTGCTCTCGAACCTCGACAGCTACCACCGCCCCCTGTCGCGGCTGCTCGGCATGGCCCGGCGCTCGCTGGTGCTGCGCGAGTCGATGCACGCCGCCCCCGCCCGCTACGCCTGGGTGCGCGACCGCTACCTCGACCCCGGCGTGGAGCTGTGGGTGCACGTCAACACCTACGACCGGGACGAGGTGGCCGCGTTCGTGCGCGCCCACGGATTCCGGGCGCGGCTGGTCACCGACCGCCGCACGGGCGGCCGGCCCGAGGACGTGATCGGCCACCCCCACCACTGGACGTTCCTCGTCGCCGATCGGGAGGACCCGACCCCATGAGCCGCATCCTGGCCCTCGCCGGACCCGCCCGCGGGCCGTACGCCGCGCGCGCGCGCGAGCTGCTCGGCGCGCCCGGACGGGGCGCCGAGACCGGCGGCGGGGACGCATGGCTGGTCGCCGACGGCGCCGGAGGCGGCGTCACCCGTGTGGAGGGCCTGGTGGTGGCGCTCGACGGCCGGGTGTTCAACCGCGACGAGCTGGGGATCCCGGGCACCGACGCCGAGGCCGTGGCCACGCTGGTGGCGCGCTACGGCCTCGGTGCCGCCATGCGCCGGCTCAACGCCGACATGGCCGTGGCGGTGTGGGAGCCGGCCACGCGGACCTTGTCGCTGGCGCGGGACCGGTTCGGCGTGCGGCCGCTGTACCACGCCGCCGGGGACGGGGTGGTGGGCGCGGCCTCGCGTCCGCGGCCGCTGCTGGCGCTGCCCGGCGTGCGCGTGGAGCCCGATCCGGCCTACCTGACGCGCCTCGCGGGCTCCCACTACCGCACCTTCGACGCCGAGCCGGTGCGCTCCCCCTACGTCGACGTCGCCCAGGTCCCGGCGGCCACCATCGTGGCGATCACCGTGGGGCGCGACGGACGCGTCGAGCGCGTGCGCCACGAGCGCTACTGGTCGCTGGACGACGTCGGACTGCGCGAGGACGACCCGCGCGAGCTGGCCGAGGGCTACCGGGAGCTGCTCACCGACGCCGTGCGGCGGCGGCTCGCCGTCGCCCCCGCACCCGGCTTCACCCTGTCGGGCGGGATGGACTCCTCGTCGGTGCTGGCCTGCGCGGTGCGCGCCACGGGCGCGCGGCAGGTGGCGTACTCGACGGTGTACGCCGATCCCACGTACGACGAGCGCGAGGACATCCGCACGATCCTCGACGACTGCGTGGCCGACTGGCGGCCGGTGGAGGTGGCGGTCCCGGACGTGTTCGACCTCGTCGCCGCGCAGGTCGCCCTGCACGACGAGCCCGTGGCGACCGCGACCTGGCTGTCGCACCACCTGCTCGCGCAGGCGGCGGACGCGGCGGGCACGCGCAGCCTGCTGGGGGGGCTCGGCGGCGACGAGCTGAACGCGGGCGAGTTCGAGTACTTCCCGTGCCACTTCGCCGACCTGCTGGCCGTCGGCGACGGCCCGGGCTACGCGCGCGAGGTGCTCGCCTGGGCGCACCACCACGACCATCCGGTGTTCCGCAAGGACGCCCAGGCGGCCGCACGCCTGGTGGCACGCCTGGCCGACCCGGCGCGGCCGGGCCACGTGCGGCCCGACCGGGCCCGGCTGGAGAGGTACGCGCACACGGTGGTGCCCGACGCGCTCGACCTCGTCACCTGGCGCCCGTCGATGGAGCACCCCTTCGGCACCTGCCTGCAGAACCGCACCTGGCAGGACCTGACGCGCGAGACCATGCCCTGCTGCCTGCGGGCCGAGGACCGCAACCTGGCGCCCCTGGGGATGGAGCGGTTCCACCCCTTCCTGGACCACCGCCTGGCCGAGCTCATGTTCGGGGTGCCCGGGCACCTGAAGATCCGCGACGGCGTCACCAAACGGCTGCTGCGCGAGGCGATGCGGGGCGTGCTGCCCGAGTCCACGCGGACGCGCATCGCCAAGACCGGCTGGAACGCCCCCGCCCACGTCTGGTTCTCCGGCGCGACGCGGGCGCCCCTGCTCGATCTGATCGGCTCGCGCTCCTTCCGCGAGCGCGGCGTCTACCGCCTGGACGAGGTGGAGCGGATCGCCGACGAGCACGAGCGCATCGTGCGCTCGCGCGCCGCGCAGGAGAACCACATGATGTTCCTGTGGCAGCTGGTCAACGTGGAGTTGTGGCTGCGCGACGTCGACGCCCTGCGCGCGGCGCTGGCCGCCCCTCCGCGCCTGGCACTGGCCGCGTAGGGGCTACCCCCACAGGCGGTCGCCCAGGCCCAGCACCTCCCGCAGCGGGCCCGGGCGGCCCAGGGCGTAGCCCTGCAGCAGGTCCACCCCCAGCCCGGCCAGGGCGCGGGCGGTCTCCTCGTCCTCCACGCCCTCCGCCACCGTCTGCACGTGGAAGCCGCGCGCGAGGTCGACGACCGCGCGCACCACGTGACGGTTGCCGGCGTCGTTCGCGAGGTCGCGCGTGAACTCGCGGTCGATCTTCAGGTAGTCGATGCTGAGGCGCTTGAGGTAGGTGAAGCCGCCGTAGCCGGCGCCGAAGTCGTCGAGCGCGAACCGGCAACCGAGACGCCGCAGCTGGTCGGTGAAGAAGCGCGCCGCCGACTCGTCACGCAGCACGGCGGTCTCGGTGAGCTCCACCACCAGCAGCCGCGGGGGCGCGCCGGCCTCCTCCAGGGCACGCTCGAGGTACCGGAACACGCCCGGGTCGGCCAGTGTCTCGGCCGACAGGTTGATCTCCACCGGGTGGCCCGCGGCGGCCAGGCCGGCGGCCATGCGGATCACCCACCGGTCGATGTCGGGGACCACCCCGTACCGCTCGGCGACGGGGAGGAACTCCGACGGGGGCAGCAGGCGGCCGTCGAGGTCGCGGAGCCGGATCAGCAGCTCGTGCTGGTGCAGGGCGCGGTCGCCGGCGCGCACGATCGGCTGCGCGAACATCACGAACGACTTGCGGGCGAGGGCCGCGCGGACCCGGTCGAGCACGTCGCGGTCGCGCGCCGCGCGCCGCAGCCGGTCCTGGCCCGCCCGCCGGGCGCGGTCGTCGCGGAACACGACCACCTGACCGGTCACCTCACCGCCCGCGCTCAGCGGTGCGGTCGTGTAGGCCACCGGCAGCAGCGACCCGTCCCGCCGCACGAACGCCTCGTCGTCGGCGGACATGCGCACCCCCGCGCGGCGCGCCTGCGCGAGAGCCCGGTCCGCCTCGGCGAACGGGGTCCCGTCCTCGGGCGGTGCGTGCACGGTCTCGTGCAGCGGCCGCCCCACCAGCTCCTCGCCGCGCCACCCCAGCAGCTGCTCCGCCGCACGGTTCAGGTAGGTGACCCGGCCCTCGGGGTCGACCGTGAGCAGCCCCTCGCCCATGCTGTCGGCGAGCGCCTCCAGGTGGTCGCGCGCCGCGCGCAGCTGCCGCTCCGCCTGGACGCGGCTCGAGATGTCCATCGAGACGCCCGCGATCCCGGCGGGGGCTCCTGCATCGTCGCGCAGCAGCACGTTGTGGACCATCGCCGGGAAGGTGCTTCCATCGCGCCGGCTCACCTCGAACTCCCCCCGCCACCGCCCCTCGCGCCGCAGCGCCTCCATCACCCGCCCGGCGTCCGCCGTGCGCGCGGCGCTCACCGTGAGGCGGGTGATGGGCAGCCCCAGGGCCTCGTCACGGCGCCACCCGTACATGCGCTCCGCGGCGCCGTTCCAGTGGGTGACGACCCCCTCGAGGGTCGTGGCGATCACCGCGGCGTCGATCGCGTCGAGCAGACGGGAGGCGAGCGCGCCTTCGGGGGCGAAGCCGGAGGTCACACGGGCCGGTGGCCGGGGAGCGACCGGGGGCGCGACGTCGAGTTCACGTGAAGACCTTTGCCGAAACCCGGTTCAGTGACAACCCTTTCGCGCGTCGGCCGCGGCATCCGTACCATCACGTGGACATGGAGACTCTCCCCCGCCACCCCGGCGGCCGGCCGCGTGACCCGGCCATCGACGTCGCCGTCCTGCGCGTGGCCCGCGAGGCCCTGCTTGCACGCGGCCTGGCCGGCCTCACGCTCTCCGGCGTCGCCGAGCGCGCCGGCTGCGACCGGCGCACCATCCAGCTGCGCTGGCCCACCGCGGTCGACCTGGCGGCCGCGGCCGTCGCCGACGCCTGCCCGCCGCCGCTGGTGCCGCCCGAGACCCGCCGCCTCGACGAGGACCTGCGCTGGCTCGTGGACGCCGGCACCCGGTTCCTGGCCGACCCGGACATGGGCCGGCTCATACGCCGCATGGTCGGGGAGTTCGACGCCGACCCGCGCATGCGGGCCGCCTACCAGACGACGGTACTCGATCCCTGGCGCGCGGCCGTCGCCCACGCCATGGAGCGGGCGCGCAGCCGTGACGAACTCCGCGACGACGTCGACCTGCCGCTGCTCACCCAGATGCTCTTCGGCCCGATCATCACCCGCACGCTGCTGCTGGGCACCCCTCCGGAGCCGGGGCTCACGGAGGCGACCGTCGACCTGGTGCTGCGCGGGGCGCTGCGGCCCGGCGCCTGAGCGGCGTTCAGCCCGAGGCGCCGGCGCAGTGGGAAGCGTCACAGCGCCGCCGCGAGCCCGCCTACCCCAGCCGAACCCCGTGTCGTGACGCCTCGAGCGCGAAGGGGCCTCCCCAGGCCCGCGACCAACTGCCATACGTCGGGTTGCTGCGCTGGTACTCGACGTAATGCGCCACATGCGGCGTGTTGGCACTGACACCCACGAAGAAGGCGAATTTGCGATTTTCGGCCGGGATGGCGTCCGGCGCGATGTCCGGCTGGGTGGCGCGATGGTTCACCCGGAAGTCGAAGACCACCAGATCGCCTGCCCGGTTGAGCACGCTGTGCCATTCCGGGCCGACGGGGCTGCCGTCCGGTTGGCGGTGTCGCGGGTCGAGAAAGGGATCCGGCCGCCGGTGGGACCCCGGCTCCACGTCCAGCCCTCCGGCATAGGCGTCTGTGTTGTCCTGCAGGTACCACGCCACCTCGCACATGAGGTAGTCCGGCTCCCACTGGAATCGGTGACCCATGGACTCCTGGCTGGTGGTGTCCTTATGCCATCCGCCGAAGAGCTGCCGATGGACGGACATCTCGGGCAGCACGACGAAGTCGCCGCCCAGAAGCGCCCGAAGCACCGCCAGCGTGCGCTGCTGGAAGAGCATGAAGCGGACTTCGGGGTGTCGGTCGAAGACCATCTGGATCTGGTGGTCGTCGTTGCCGGGTAGCCGGTGCGGGACGGGGAGGTCGAACTGCGCCTCGCACCAGCGCCGCAGCCAGCGCACCTCGTCATCGCGCAGGACGCCCGGCACGTGCAGGAAACCCTCACGGCGGAATTGCGCGATCTGCTCCGCGCCGATCTCCGTCGAGGCTGAGGTCATCGTCGTCATTCGGACTCCTGTGCGCGTCGTGAGGGGGACGTACGAGCTCGCGGGTGAGACTCCACCGGGTGGACGTCAGGGCAGGCCGGAACCACGCTCCCGCTGAGGGCGCGCCGCGCCTCGGGAACCAGGAACAGCGCGGCTTCGAGGTCCGCGTCCAGGTCCCGGCCCGTCGTGAGAGCGCCGCGCCGTACGAGCTCGAGACCGAGGTCGAGTGCGGGCGCCTCGACGTCGCTGCGCCAGCTCCAGGAGGTGCGGTGGTCGTCCACGATTTGCGCCAGCACGCGGAAGGGCAGGTCCTGATCCTCCTCGCCGTATTCACACGCATATCCCGCCGCGATCATCTCCGCGCCGCAGATGAACTCGGTGAGCTCCCCGCGTGCAGGCGGAAGGGCGGTGCGCCAACGGTTGGCGAGTTCGGGGACAAGGCCCGCTCCGGGCGCCTCGAAGCTGGTGTTGGCCACGAATTCCTTCCCTTCGGCATCGCGCACCCGCCGCGGATCGGTCATTCCGACGTCGGCCTCGATGCCGAGGAACGCGCACAACTCGGCGAGGACGGCGTGCGGGTCGGCGAGCAGGTTCTCGTAGCTCATCACGAAGGCACGCTCGCCGAGGTCCGGTCGGCAGGCGAGCCACGCGCACACCGCCTCCTGCTTGCGCCAATGGCGCAGCACCGAGAGCGGGTGGGCGACCTGACCGGGGTCCTGGCGAGCCATGGCGAGGTTGGACGCCAGGACGGCTCGCGGGTCGCGGCGGACGAGCACGGCGCGGGCGCCGGGGAAGGCGCGCAGGAACGCCGGAACGAGATCGGCGGCCCACACCTCCTTCAGTCCGACGAGCGCGTCATCGGATGAGCCGCGGCGCTGCTTGACGCCGACGAGGAAAATCTCGAGGGCCTCGGCCACGCTTTCGCCGCGGAGTCCCTCCGCGAGATCGACCAGGTCGGGCGACTCGTAGGCGCATCGCCGAGCGATCGCGGGCCGTACCTCGTCGAGAGCACCGGCGGCGAGAGGGACTCGCAGATCACCATCGAGCATCGCCCGGAACCAGGCCGCACGTTCGCTTGAGCCGTAGCAGTCCTGCAAGGGCGCCGAAGGGGCCGGAGGCATCGGCGTGTCGCGCGTGAGCACATTCCGCGCCGCTCTGACGAGGGGCAGGAGGGGGTCGACGGCCATGTCGACCTGGTCATGCGCCGAGAGCAGACGGGCGACGAGTGTGGTGCCCGACCTGGCGGGACCGGTGACCAGCAACGGCGCGATCCCCTGCTTTGCGCGGAAAGGGTCCGGGTGCTGCCGTGCACCGTCCGACACGGACACGCCGGCCTCTGCCGCCTGGTGGTTCATCAACGCCTACCTGTCCGAGGGCTTCCCTGGTTTTCGCTGCCGGAGGCGCGTGCGCAGTCGGGATTCACGCGACCGGGCCGACGAAGGCCACCCCGCGTTCCTCGGGCGCGGTCGGCGTGCACTTGAGCCTCCCGCAGCTCAAGCGCGCGCATGAGGGCTCCGATGGGGCGACGTCCGCGGACCCTCAGGAGGATCATGAGCGCAGACGTCACGATCCGGCTCGACCATCTTGTTGACGCCGCGGTGGCTTCACCGGCCGGGCAGCTACAGCCCGGAGGAATCCTGCTCATCACTCCGGAGCAGCTTCACGTCCACTCGGCGAAGGTGGTCGGCATCGCCGTGCGCGATCAGGGCGAGCCGGGTGACGCCGCCCATGATCTAGTAATCGCACTGGGTGCTGACGCACTTCGCCGTACAGCCGTCACCTATGTCGGGTGCTACGCGGCGACGAGCGATGCACTGGCCCTGACTGCGGAGATCGCCGCAGTGTCCCGGGTCGCCGGGCACGTCGAGGTCGTGGAGGGAGAACGGGACCTCGTCACCCCCGCGGCGGCGCGGCTCCTCCGAGATGCCGGGCTCGAGGTGCGCGAGCACCGCCTCGTTCCCGCGTTCACCGGCGACCCAGTCATCCGGCGGCTGAGCCTGGGGCATGTCCCCGACCAGAGCGGCATGCCGCCGCTCCGGGTCGCGATCTCGGACCACCAGGGGAAATCGCTCCCCATCCAGGCCGCGCTGGAGGCGGCAGGTCATCGCGTGGTCGACGACGCCGTCCTGGCGGATGCGGTGCTCATCGATCACGACGTCGAGTTCCATGGCAAGCGCCCGCTGGTCGATGCATGCGTCGCGTCAGGTGGACGGGGCCTTCTCTACCCGCATGGCGCCGACCCCGCGCTGATGGCCAGCTGGGACGGCCTCTACCCGATCTACCCTCTGCTTGCAGGCGCGCTGGTACTCTCGGAGGGGCACGCGCAGATCGCGAGGCGGTACGGCTACCCGATGCCCACGCACGTGATCGGGTGGCCCTACTGCCCCCAGTCGCCGCGGCGCCCGGGGCCGGTCAGGTCCGTCCTGTTCGCGCCCACGCACCCGCCCTACCTCGGCAACCCCCGGTATCCGGAACGGAACGCCGAGATGTTCCGGCGGCTGCTGGCCTGCCCGGTGGAGCTGACCGTGCGCCACATCGGGAGCATCGAGACCAACGGCCTGTGGGAGGTGCCGGGCGTGCGGTACGTGCAGGGTGAGCTGCACGGCGCGCCGGGCATGCTGCAGCAGATCGACGCGGCCGACTGCGTCGTCGCCGACCGCGGCACGTTCGGCAACCTCGCGGTGGCGCGCGGCGCGACGACCGTGCTGTGGGACTCCGTGCTGGTGTACGACAACGCCGCGACCCGGCACCCCGACAACCTGCACCTCTACCGCGACCTGCTGCACCACCCGTTCGACGCGGACGACGGCGACATGTGGGACCTGATCCGCGCCGCCGCGGCCGACACCGACCGGATCGCCGCGTGGCGGGAGCGGTTCATCGGCCGCCCCTTGGACGTGGACGCCGTCACCGCCGCCATCCGCGCCCTCTGAAGGGGCGGGCGCGTTCGCGCCTGCCCCTCACCACGCTGCTACCGGGAGGCGGCCGCGACGATGATCCAGTAGGAGGCCTCGGGGTCGCGCCCGGGCAGGATCATCCCCCCGGACCCGTCCCGGTGGTCCTGCCGGAAGTGAGTCAGCTCGAGCGTCCCGAACCGGCCGGACGCGGCCTCGGCGATGCGCGACTCCACCTCGTCGAGCGTCCAGTCGTTGACGTGGTACGGGTTGTGGTGCGACCCGTGGAACACCGGGTTGGGGAACGAGACGACCAGTACGTCGACCGCCCCCCAGGCGAGGCGCAGCGCCCGCGGCGCGTCGGCGAGGTGCTCGACGACCTCGAAGGCGACGGCCACGTCCCCGGCCGGCAGGGGGTCCGCGCAGAGGTCGTGCCCGTAGGTGAGGCGCGCGCCGCCCGGCCACCGCGGCCGCTCGTGCGACTCCGGGGTCCACAGGTCGAAGCCGCGCACGCGCGCGGCGGTCCAGCTCAGGATCTCGCTGCCGTACCCCGTGCCGCAGCCCAGGTCGAGCACGTCGCGGCCCGCCACCAGGTCGAGGCAGAAGGCGTACCGGAGGGCGTGCTCGCGCATCACCCCGGCTCCCGGCATTCCGGGGAAGGCGCGCTCGGGCATGAGCGGATCGGGCCCGCCCAGCGTCGCTGAGTCGCGCCACGAGGCGCGCACCGCCGGCGCCTGGGCATCGAGCGCCGCGAGGTTCTCGCGGGCGTCCGCCTGTGCCCCGTCGATGGCGAGCACCGCCTCGAAGATCGGCCGCGCGGCGTCAGGTCCGGCCGCCTCGGCGGTGATCACCCCGAGGTCGTTGAGCAACTCCAGGTCGACCGTCGCGGCGGCGGCGGCGCGGGCGGCCGCCACTGCGGCGGCCGCGTCGCCGCGCTGCAGGTGGTCGATGGCGGCGCGATGCAGATCGGCGCCGGCAATTCGGGTCGTGTCCATGCCCGCCTATCGGCGGGGGCGCGCGCGACGTGAGCGGCCGCGGCGGGGCCATGGGCGCCGGCGGCGCGTACCCTGCCCGGATGCCCTCCGCCGCCCCCCTCGCGGTCGCAGACCGCTCCGCCGCGCCCCTTGTCCGCCTGTGGCGCTACGCCCGCGGCCACCGCCGCCGGGTGGTGTGGGCGACGGCCATGTCGGCCTCCAACAAGGTCTTCGACGTGGCGCCGGAGATCCTCATCGGCGCGGCGATCGACGTGGTGGTGCGCGGGGACGGGTCGTTCGTGTCGCAGATCGCGGGTGTCGACGGCCGGTGGAACCAGCTGCTGGTCCTCGGGGTCCTGAACTTCCTGATCTGGCTGCTGGAGTCGGTGACCGAGTGGGCGGCCTCGCTGGCGTGGCGCAACCTGGCGCAGACGGTCGAGCACGAGCTGCGCATGGACACCTACGCGCACGTGCAGCGGCTGGAGCTGGCGTACTTCGAGGACGCCTCCACCGGCGGGCTGATGGCGGTGCTCAACGACGACGTCAACCAGCTGGAGCGCTTCCTCGACGTCGGCGCCAACGAGATCATCCGCACGGCGATGAACGTGCTGCTGGTGGGGCTGGTGTTCTTCCTCGCCTCCCCCACGCTCGCGGTGCTGGCGTTCCTGCCGATCCCGGTGATCATCTGGGGGTCGGTGCTCTACCAGCGGCGGCTGACCCCGCGGTACGCCCACGTGCGGGAGCGGGTCGGGGCGCTGTCGGGGTCGCTCGCCAACAACCTCGGCGGCATCGCCACGATCAAGGCCTTCACCGCGGAGGATCGCGAGGTGGCCCGCATCGGGGCGGAGTCGGAGGCCTACCGGGAGGCCAACGCCGAGGCCATCCGCTTCTCGTCGGCCTTCGTGCCGCTGATCCGCGTGGCGATCCTGATCGGGTTCACCTTCACCCTGCTCGTGGGCGGCCGGATGGCGTTGAACGGCACGCTCGAGGTGGGCCTGTACTCGGTGCTGGTGTTCATGACCCAGCGGCTGCTGTGGCCGCTCACGCGCCTGGGCGAGGTGTTCGACCTCTACCAGCGCGGCATGGCCTCCACCCGCCGCATCCTCGACCTGCTCGGCGTGCGCCCCGCGATCCAGCCGGGCGCCCGCGACCTGCCCGCCCCCGCCGCCGGCGCGATCCGCTTCAGGGACGTGCGCTTCGCCTACGCCACCGGTCCCGAGGTGCTGCACGGGGTCGACATCGACGTGCCGGCGGGCGAGACGCACGCGATCGTGGGGCTCACGGGGTCGGGCAAGAGCACCATCGTCAAGCTGCTGCTGCGCTTCTACGAGCCCACGGCGGGGCGCATCACCGTGGACGGCGTCGACGTGCGCGACCTGAGCTTCACGTCGCTGCGCGGCGCGGTGGGCCTGGTGAGCCAGGACACCTTCCTGTTCGACGGCAGCGTGCGCGAGAACATCGCGTACGGCCGCACCGACGCCACCGACGAGGAGATCGAGCGGGCGGCGCGCCTGGCCGAGGCCCACGACTTCATCGAGGAGCTGGCCGAGGGCTACGCGACGGTGGTGGGCGAGCGCGGGCAGAAGCTCTCGGGCGGCCAGCGCCAGCGGCTGGCGATCGCCCGCGCGATCCTGCGCGACCCGGCCATCCTGATCCTCGACGAGGCCACCTCGTCGGTGGACAACGAGACCGAGGCCGCCATCCAGCGCTCGATGGAGGTGGTGTCGGTCGACCGCACCACGCTGGTGATCGCCCACCGCCTGTCCACCGTCCGGGGCGCGCATCGCATCCACGTGCTGGAGCACGGGCGCATCGCCGAGTCCGGCACCCACGAGGAGCTGCTGCGCGAGGGCGGCCTGTACGCGGCCCTGTGGCGGGTGCAGACCGGCGAGGCGCTGGAGCGGCCCCTGGAGGCCTACGAGCGGTAGGGCTCAAGGGTGCAGCGGCACCACCGCCAGGTCGGTCCGCGCGAAGTCGTCCCCGACGCACAGCAGTGGCCGCTCGGCGACCCGTGCCGTCGCGTAGCTCATGCAATCCCCGAGGTTCAGGCCGGCGGGATGGCGCCCCTTCCCGAATCGGCGCCAGGCCTCCGCCGCGACGCGCGCGTGTGCGGAGGTGAAGGACACCACGACGATGGGGAGCCCGTCGATCAGCCGGTGCACGAGACCCGGGGCGCGGGCGCCCAGTCGCGATTCGACGACCTGATGGACTCGACCGGGGTCGGTGCCCCGATGCCGATCTCATGACGCTCCTCGTCGAGGGCGCGGACGAGCATGTCGGCCGCGGGCCGCTCGCGGAGCGCGACGGCCACGAGGGCGGACGAATCGACGATCACACGCCGTCGGGCCCGAGGCCGAGGATCGCCTCGCGCTCCTCGCGGCTCACCGGCGGGAGACCGCCCGGGACGTGCGGCCAGATCTCGTCCTCGAGCAGCCGCCGCACCCCTCTGCCGCCCTCCGGCTCTCCGCGCTCGAGAAGCAGGCGCTCACGCCTCTGCCGGAGCGCGACGCGGACGGCTTCGGTCTTGCTCTCACCGGCGAGCGCCGCGACCTCCGCCGCGAGCCGCTCCGTCACCGGGTCCTTGATGTTCAGCGCCATGGTGGAGATTTAACGTGATGGTGGAAACGCCGTCCGCCTCGCCCGCGCCGCCGGAGCCCCTGCGCCTGGTGTCCTGGAACGTGGCCGGCCGGGTCCGCGTGCTGCCCGATCAGATCGCGGCGGTGCTGTCGCTCGCCCCCGGGCTGGTGCTGCTGCAGGAGGTCACCTCCTCCACCCTGCCCCGGTGGACCGCCGCCCTGCAGGGCGCGAACCTCGCCGTGCGCGCCGGCGCCCCCGCCGGTCCCGGGGCACGCCGGCTGGGCACGCTGATCGCGGCCCGCGACCTCGCCCCTCCGGGCGCCGACCCCGGGCTGGAATGGCCCGAGCGCGCCGTCGGCGGCGTCGTGCGGGCGCCCTGGGGGCCGGTGGAGGCCTGGTCCGCGTACGTGCCCCAGGCGGCCAACGGCTGGGTGAAGGTGCGCACGCTCGAGGCGCTCGCCCGGCTGCTCCTGAGGCCCGGCGGGCCGCCGCGGCTGCTGGCCGGTGACCTCAACACGCCCCGCGCCGAGTCGGAGCGCGGCGAGATCACCACCTTCGCCCAGACGCGCCGGGGCGCCGCGCCGGTCCCCGAGCGCGGCCCGCGGTGGGACGCCGCCGAGCGGGACATCCTCGTCGGGCTCGGCCCGGAGGTCGTCGACGCCTTCCGGGACCACCACGGCTACGGCGTCCGGGCGCGGTCGTGGCGCTACCCCTCGGGGTGGGGCGGTTACCGGCTCGACCACCTGCTGGTGAGCCGCGACCTGCGGGCCGGGGCCATCACCTACGTCGAGGAGTGGCGCGCCGCCGGCCTGTCGGATCACGCCGCCCTGGTCGCCGACGTCGTGCCGCGCGAGGCCGGCGCCCCCTAGAGGTCCCGACGCGCGAACAGCGCGACCGCCGCCGCGAGCACGCCCACGGTGAAGAGGGCGGCCCACGCCCACAGGCCCGGGCCGCTCGCCTCCGCGCCCCCGAACGGCCCCAGCCGGACGATCACCCCCGTGAGGCCCCGCGTGTCCGCCGTCAGAGCGTCGAGCCCGCCCTGGTAGAGGGCCTGGAACGGCAGCAGATGCGACCCCCAGAAGGCGACGTCCTGCATGGTGGGCGAGTTGACCGCCTCGCCGATCTGGCCGATCAGCCCCGCCACCAGGCCGCCGCCGAACACCATGAACACGGCGATGCCGTTGGCGTTCGTGGACAGCACCGTCGAGCCCAGCACCGAGAGGGCCACGATCACCACCACCGCGGCGGCCAGCTGGAGGACGGGCTGCGCGATGCGGTCGGGCCAGTAGCCGCCGACCACGCGGATCAGGCACATGGCGCCCAGCAGCACCACGATCACGTACCCGATGCACACCGTCGCCGCCGCGGCGAAGCGCGCCAGCAGCACGGATGCCCGGCCCATCGGACGCACCACGATCGGCTGCAGCACGCCGCGCTCGGCGTCGCCCCGCACGGCGCCCAGCGTGAGGAACGCGCCGAGCACCGTCCCGAGGAACATGGTCCCGAACATGGCCAGCCCCACGAGCGTGCCCCCGACCAGCGCATGCTCGTCGATGTCGCGGATGCCGCCCGCCGACTCCGTCTCCTCGAACGCCTGGGTCGCCACGAACCAGTAGCCGGCGCCGAACAGCGCGGTCAGCAGCGCCACCACCAGCAGCACCCGCCGGCGCAGGCTCTCCTGCAGCGTGTGCCGCGCCACGGCCAGCGCGCCGGCCCACGGCCGCGGCTGCGGCGGGGAGGCGGTCGCCGTCACGACGTCGCCCCCTCGACGGCGGCCACGTAGACGTCCTCCAGGGCCGGCGCCTGCACGCGGACCCCGTACACCGAGCGGCCCTCCGCCACCAGGCGCGCCACCAGCGCCGGCACCCCGTCGCGCTCGACGTCCGGGAACGTCTCGGTGCCGGCCTCGGTGTCGACCTCCACCCCGCGCGCCTGGGACAGCTCGTCGACGCGGCCGGCCCGGATCACGGCGCCCCGGTTGACGATCACCACGCGGTCGCACACCAGCTCCACCTCGGTGAGCAGGTGCGAGTTCAGCAGCACCGCCACGCCCGCGTCGCGCAGGCGGGCCAGCAGGGCGCGCACCAGCCGGCGGCCCACGGGATCCAGGGCGGAGGTGGGCTCGTCCAGCAGCAGCAGCCGGGGCGCACCGACCAGCGCCTGCGCCAGTCCCAGGCGCTGCTGCATGCCCTTGCTCATGTGCTCGACCCGGGTGGGGGCCGCATCCGCCAGCCCCACGTCCTCGAGGAGCCGCGCGCGCTCCTCCGCCCCGCCGGCCGAGCCCGTGAGCCGCTGGTGCAGGGCGAGCACCTCGTCCGCGGAGCACCAGCCCGGAAAGCGGAAGAGCTCCGCCAGGTAGCCGATGGCCGCCCGGGCCTCGCGCGAGCCGGCGGCGTGCCCGAACACCCGCACCGCGCCGCCGCTCGGGCGCACCAGCCCGCAGGCGGCCTTGGTGAGCGTCGACTTGCCGGCGCCGTTGGGTCCGAGCAGGCCCACCAGCTCCCCCGGCCCCACCTCCAGGTCCACTCCCCGCAGCGCCGTCGCCGACCCGTAGCGCTTCACGAGGCCGCGCACGGCGAGCGCCGCGGCGCCGTCCGTCCCGGCGTCACCCACCGCGCGCCTCCGTGAGCGCGGCGGGGCGTGTACGCGCGGCGCGCCGGAACAGCAGGCCCGACGCGGCGAACAGGGCGACCAGGACGGCGTTCGCGGCCAGGAGCCGCGCGACGGGCTCCGCCGCGGCCGGGCCTCCGGCGGCCACAAGCGCCGCCGGGGTGACGACGGCCTGGGCGAGTGCCGTCGCCAGCAACGCCCTCGCCATGCCACGCGGCCGCAGGCGGGCGATCGCGGCGCCGCCAAGACCCAGGCCGAGCACGC
>DATMJR010000256.1:0-2567 GCA_035553775.1 Miltoncostaeaceae bacterium
CCAGCGCGTCAAGCTCGCCGCCGGAGAGGGTCGTGGCGGGCTGCCCGAGCCGCACGTAGCCCAGGCCGACGTCCTCGAGCGTCTGGAGGCGCCGGTGGATGCGGGGCACCGCGGCGAAGGCCTCGACGGCCTCGGTGATCGACAGGTCGAGCACCTCGGCGATGTTGCGGCCGCCGTACCGCACCGCCAGCGTCTCCCGGTTGTACCGCCGCCCCCCGCACACCTCGCACGGCACGTACACGTCCGGCAGGAAGTGCATCTCGATCGTGATCGTGCCGTCGCCCTTGCAGTGCTCGCAGCGGCCGCCCTTGACGTTGAACGAGAAGCGGCCGGGCCGATACCCGCGGCTGCGGGCGTCCGGCGTCATCGAGAACAGGTCGCGGATGAGGTCGAACACGCCGGTGTACGTCGCCGGGTTGGAGCGGGGGGTGCGCCCGATCGGCGACTGGTCGATCGCGATGACCTTGTCGAAGTGCTCCAGCCCCTCGATTGCGTCGTGCCGGCCGGCACGCCGCGGCCGCCGCGACAGCCGCCCCGCCAGCGCCTTCAGGATCACCTCGTTGACCAGTGTGCTCTTGCCCGAGCCCGAGACCCCCGTGACGCAGGTGAGGGTCCCCACGGGGACGTCCACGTCGACGTCGCGCAGGTTGTGCTCCCGCGCCCCGCGCACGGTCAGCAGCCCCCGGCCCCGGCGGCGGGCCGCGGGGACCGGGATGGTGCGCCGGCCCGACAGGAAGGCGCCCGTCACCGAGTGCGGGTCCGCGGCCACCTCCGACGGCGTCCCGTGCGCGACGACCCGGCCGCCGTGCTCGCCGGCGCCCGGCCCCATGTCGATGAGGTGGTCGGCGGCGCGCATCATGTCCTCGTCGTGCTCCACGACGAGCACCGTGTTGCCCTGGTCGCGCAGGCGCTCCAGCGTGCCGATCAGCTTGCGGTTGTCGCGCTGGTGCAGGCCGATCGAGGGCTCGTCCAGGATGTAGAGCACGCCCATGAGCCCGGAGCCGATCTGCGTGGCCAGGCGGATGCGCTGCGCCTCGCCGCCGGACAGCGTGCCCGCGGCGCGCGACAGCGACAGGTAGCCGACGCCGACGTCGTTGAGGAAGCGCAGCCGCTCGACGATCTCCCGGATCACGCGCTCGCCGATCATGCGCTGGGTGGCGCCGAGGTCGAGCTCGCGGAAGAACCGGAGCGCCTCCTCCACCCCCAGGTCGGTGGCCTCGGCGATGTTGCGCCCGCCCACGGTGACCGCGAGCACCTCGGGCCGCAGCCGGGTGCCCTCGCACGAGGGGCAGGGCCGCAGCGACATGTACTGCTCGACCGCGTCGCGCATCGCCTGGGACATGCCCGAGGTGTGCTGGCGGCGCAGCTGCGGCAGGACGCCCTCGAACCAGCCGACCGGGTTGCGGCCGCCCTTGCGCCGGCCCAGGTACATCCTCTGACGCCGCCCGCCCGGCGGGCCGTTGAGCAGCAGCTCGCGATGGGCCGCGGGCAGGTGCTTCCAGCGCGTGTCGAGGTCGATGCCGTACTCCTCGGCGATCGCCTCCAGGAGCAGGTCGTAGTAGTCGGTGGTGCGGTCCGCCCACGGGATGATGGCGCCCTGGGCCAGCGCGCGGTCGGGGTCGACGACCAGCTCCGGGTCGACCTCGGGCATGAAACCGAGGCCCGTGCAGGTGGGGCACGCGCCGTGCGGCGAGTTGAACGAGAACACCCGCGGCGCCATCTCGGTGAGCGAGGCGCCGTGCTCGGGGCAGGCGAACTTCTCGGAGTAGGTCCACGAGCGCGCGGCGCCGCCGACCTCCTCGATGCGCACCAGGCCGTCCGCCAGCTGGGTCGCGGTCTCCAGGCTCTCGGTGAGCCGGCGGCGCAGGTCGTCGCGCATCACCAGGCGGTCCACCACCACCTCGATCGTGTGCTGGCGGTTGCGCTCGAGCGCCGGCACGTCGTCGAGGGTGTGCACCTGCCCGTCGACCGCGACGCGGGTGAAGCCCTCCCCCCGGATCAGCTCGAGCGTGTCGCGGTGCTCGCCCTTGCGCCCGCGCACCAGCGGGGCGAGCACCATGAACCGCGTCCCGGCGTCCAGCTCCAGCACCCGGTCGGCGATCTGCTCGACGCTCTGGCCCTGGATGGGCCGTCCGCACACGGGGCAGTGCGGCTCGCCCACGCGGGCGAACAGCAGGCGCAGGTGGTCGTAGATCTCCGTGACCGTGGCGACCGTCGAGCGCGGGTTGCGGCTGGTCGTCTTCTGGTCGATGGAGATGGCGGGCGACAGCCCGTCGATGTGGTCGACGTCGGGCTTGTCCATCTGGCCGAGGAACTGGCGCGCGTAGGCCGACAGGCTCTCGACATACCGCCGCTGCCCCTCCGCATACAGCGTGTCGAAGGCCAGGCTCGACTTGCCGCTGCCGGACAGCCCCGTCACGACCACCAGGGCGTCGCGCGGGATCTCGACGGTGACGTCCTTGAGGTTGTGCTCCCGCGCGCCGACGACCCGGATCACGTCCGGGGCATGGGGTCGGCTCGGATCCATGCCGCCGAGTGTAGACGCCCCCCGCGACGCCCCGTCCCGC
>DATMJR010000257.1:0-8875 GCA_035553775.1 Miltoncostaeaceae bacterium
GGGCACCCACACCGCGTCCTGCGCGGGGTCGTCGGGGGGCTCGCCCTGGGCGAGCGACCGCACCGCCGCCGCGGCCGCCGGTGCGTCGGGCGGCGCCATGGCGCGCACCGCCTCCCGCGCCCACGCCCGCGTCTCCTCGTCGCCGGTCGCCCGCGCGAGCTCGTCGAGGGCCCGGGCGTCCTCACCCGCGTCCACGTACGCCACGACCTCCGGTGCGTAGTCCTCCGGGTCGAGGTCGAGCAGCTCGGCGACCATCACGCCCACGGCCCGCGCCGCCGCCAGCGCCCCGGACTCGCCGCCCTGGGCGATGGCCTGCTCGGCGTTCCGCATCGCCTCGGCCGCCCGCGCGACGGCCGCCGCCAGCTCCTGGGCGGCCCGCACCGCGAGGGCGCGCGCCAGGGGGTTGACGGCGTCGTCGGTGCCGGCCCACACGAGGACCGCCCGCAGATCCTCCGCCTCGCCGCCCTGCGCGGTCGCCAGGTGCCGGCGCAGGGCCGCCTCGGTGGATGCGCGCAGCTCGGGCCACAGCGCGGCGGCCGCCTCCCCCACCCGGGCGTCGAGGTCGGCGAGGGCGCCGCCCGGGCCCTCGAGGGCCTCGGCCAGGCGCACCGTCTCCTCGCCGAGCACGCCGCGGGGGTACCCCAGTCCGGTGCGCCGCAGCACCCGCGCGACGCGGCGCGCGTCGTCCGCGCCGCTCATCGGACGGGATGCTCGATGACGCCGACCCGGCCGACCTCGATGCGCACCACGTCCCCGCGGCGCAGGTAGCGCGGCGGGTCGAAGCCCCGGCCCACCCCCGCGGGCGTGCCCGTGCAGATGACGTCCCCCGGTTCCAGGGTGAACGAGCGGCTGCACCACGAGACGACCCGCGCGACGGGGAAGAACATGTCGGCCGTCCGCCCGTCCTGGCGCAGCTCGCCGTTGACCCACGTGCGCACCGTGAGCGACTGCGGATCGGGGATCTCGTCCGCCGTGACGACCCAGGGGCCCATCGGGCAGAACGTGTCCCCGCCCTTGGCCCGCGTCCACTGCGGCTCGGTCCGCTGCCGGTCGCGTGCGCTGACATCGTTGACGACCGTGTAGCCGAACACGTGCCCCAGCGCCTGCTCCTCGGGGACGTCCCGGGCGGTGCGCCCGATCACCACCGCCAGCTCGCCCTCGTAGTCGAGCTCGTCGGTCCAGTCCGGGTGCACCACGGGACCGGCCGGCCCGGTCACCGAGGTGACGAGCTTGCTGAAGATCTGGGGCACCTCGGGGACCCGCTCCCCCAGCTCGGCGGCGTGCTCGGCGTAGTTCCGCGCCACCGCGAGCAGCTTCACGGGCCGCAGCGGAGGGAGTAGGGTGAGTCCCGCCAGCGGGCGGGCGCCCCCCGCGGGCTCCACGGTCGCGCCGCGCACGATCTCGCCGAGGCCGGTCGCGCGGAGCGGCGTCACCGCGTCGTCCTGCACGCGGCCCGCCGTCGGGCCGTCCGGGCCCAGGAACGTGCAGAGCTTCATGGCGGGCTATCCTAGCCCGCGCCGCACGGGCGGCCGGACCACCTCCACCGGGGGCGCGCCACATCAGCACGGGGCTCCACGAGATCGACATCGGCACGGACAGCAGGCCGCGGGGCGTCGGCAACGCCCTGCTCCGGATCGCCGAGATCATCCGGCTCACGCCCAACGCGCTCACGGTGTTCGGCCTGCTCGGCGTCTGCGTGGCCGCATGGCTCATCGTCGAGCGGTACTGGGTGGCCGCGGGCTTCGTGTACGTCGCGTTCAGCCTGGGCGACTCCCTCGACGGCACGCTCGCGCGCGTGCAGGGGCGGGTCACCCGCTTCGGCGCGTTCCTGGACTCCACCCTCGACCGGGTGGCCGAGGGCATCATCCTGGGCGCGCTCGGGGTCACCTTCGCCCAGGACGGTCACGAGTGGGCCGTCGCGGCCTGCTTCGTGGCCCTCACCGCCTCGTTCATCGTCTCCTACACCCGGGCCCGCTCCGAGGGCCTCGGCGTGGACGACAACAGGGGGGGCCTCATGGGGCGCCCCGAACGCCTGGTGCTCACCGGCGCCGGCATCTTCCTCGCGTCCCTGGGATGGGTGCTCGAGGTCACCGTGCTCGTGCTGGCCGCCCTCAGCGTGATGACGGCCCTGCAGAGGATCTGGCACGTGCGGCAGGTCGCCGACGTGCCCCCCGCACCGCCAACCGAAGATAGGAGTGCTCCGTCGTGAGCGAACCCGTCAACGTCGCCATCATCGGCGTCGGCAACTGCGCCTCGTCATTGGTGCAGGGCGTCGAGTACTACCGCAACGCGAAGCCCGACGAGTTCGTCCCGGGGCTGATGCACACCACCCTCGGCGGCTACCACGTCTCGGACATCCGCTTCACCGCGGCGTTCGACGTCGACGCCCGCAAGGTGGGCCAGGACCTGTCGGCGGCGATCTACGCCGAGCCGAACAACACCCTGCGCTTCGCCGACGTCCCGCAGGCGGGCGTCACGGTGGAGCGGGGCATGACCCACGACGGCATCGGAAAGTACCTGTCCGAGGTCATCGAGAAGGCGCCCGGCCCCACCAGCGACATCGCCGGCATCCTGCGCGACACCAACACGCACGTGGTGGTGAGCTACCTGCCGGTGGGCTCCGAGCAGGCCACCAAGTGGTACGTGGAGCAGATCCTGCGGGCCGGCTGCGCCTTCGTGAACTGCGTGCCGGTGTTCATCGGCCGCGAGGCCTACTGGCAGGGCCGCTTCCGCGAGCGCGGCCTGCCGGTCATCGGCGACGACATCAAGAGCCAGGTCGGCGCCACGATCGTGCACCGGACGCTCGCCCGGCTCATGAACGAGCGCGGCATCCGCCTGAAGCACACGAGCCAGCTGAACTTCGGCGGCAACACGGACTTCCTGAACATGCTGGAGCGGGAGCGGCTCGCGTCGAAGAAGATCTCCAAGACGAACGCCGTCACCTCGATCCTCACCGAGACGATCGAGCCCCGCGACGTCCACATCGGCCCCTCGGACTACGTCCCGTGGCTGACCGACCGCAAGTGGGCCCACATCCGCCTGGAGGGTGAGGGCTTCGGCGACGTGCCGATGTCGATCGAGCTGAAGCTCGAGGTGTGGGACTCGCCGAACTCGGCGGGCATCGTCATCGACGCCGTCCGGTGCGCCAAGCTGGCGATGGACCGCGGCATCTCCGGCACGCTGGAGGGCCCGTCCTCGTACTTCATGAAGAGCCCGCCGGTGCAGCACCCCGACGACGTCGCGCGCGAGATGACCGAGTCGTTCATCGCGGGCAGCAGCGCCGCGGTCGTCGCCCCGGACGCCGTGCACGCCTAGCGGACCCCTGCCCCGCGCCCTCGCGGCGCGGGGCGGCACGGCGCCGCCGGCGCCCGCCCCGGCGGGCCCGGCCCTCCGGGGCCTGCGAGACTGCGGAGGGGCGATGAGCACCGACGCGACATCACTGCGCATCGCGCTCGTCTGCCCCACGCCGTGGCCGCCCACGGACGACCCGTCCTGGCGCGCGCGGCGTGAGGCGGACGCGCTGGCCCGCCGCGGGCACCGGGTGACCGTGCTCGTGCCGGGCGCGTCGGCGGACGCCCTCGCCCAGGGGCGCCGGCGCCTGGCCGCGCTGGTGGCCGGGGAGGGGGACGCCCTCACCGCGCCGCCGGGCACGCCGCTGGTGGTCGCCGTGGGACGCGCCATCCGCACGGGCGCCCGGCGCCGGGTCGCCGGCCCTTTGGACCTGGCCGCCGGACTCGAGTCGGCCATGCGGCTGGGCGGCTTCGACGTCGTGCACGTGCACGAGCCGCTGATGCCGTCGCCGGCGCTCTCGGCCCTGCGGCACACGGAGGCCGCCACCGTCGCCACCTTCCACCGGGCGGATCCCCTCACCGGCGTCGCCTTCCTGGGGCCGCTGGTGCACCGGGCGCTGGCGCGCGTGGACGTCCGCATCGCCGGCTCGGCCACCGTCGCGCGCGCGCTCGGCGAGGTGCTGCCCGGCGACTACGAGGTGCTCCCCGCCCCGGTCGCGGCGGACCGCGCCGCCCCCCGGCCGGCGGACGGCCTGCTGGTGGTGGCGCGGGGGCGCGACCGCACCGGGCTGCGGTTCGGCCTGCGCCTGGCGCGCGCCCTGGAGGGCGCGGCGGGGCCGCTGGGGGTGCTCGGCCCCCGGGAGGCGCCGTGGCGCACCCGCGCTGCCGTCCCCAAGGCCCTCCGCGACGACGCCACGGTGCACCCGGCCGACGGCCCGGCCACCTGGTCCGCGGCGCTGGACCGTGCGGCGCTGGTGCTGCTGACCACCCCGGCCGACGTGGCGGGGCCCGTCGCGGCCGAGGCGGTCGCCCGGGGCCGCGCCGTGGTGGCGCCGCGGTGCGCCGCCGCCGACGAGTTGCTCGCCCACGCCGCCGACGCCCGCGTCGTGCCGCCCTTCCAGCGCGAGGCCTGGCTGGCGGCGGCCCGCGCCGCGCTCGCCGCGCCTCCGCCGGCCCCGCCCGCGCCGCCGGCGTTCCCCGACGCGGACGCCGTGGCCGCGCGCCTCGAGGAGCTGTACCGGCGCGCCCTCGCCGGCCCGCGGCGCCGCGAAACGGACGCGGGGCGGGTGCGCGCCGACCTGAGGGTCCGGCCGGCACCGGGTGCCGACCCCGCGCGGCTGGCCCGGGCCTGCCGGGACGCCGGGCTCGACGTGGTCGCGATCGCCGCGCCGGAGGGCGTGGGGGTGGCGCGGGCGGTCGCGGTCGCGGCGGGCGACGCGCTGACGGTGGTCGCCGGCCGCGAGATCACCACCCGGGAGGGGGTCGTCGTCGGGCTGTTCCTCCCCGAGGACGTCCCCGACGGCCTGCCGCTGGCCGAGACCCTCGCGCGCGTGCGGGCCAGCGGCGGCGTCACCGTCGTACCCCATCCGGAGTCCTGCCGGATCCCCTCCGCGGCCGATCTGCGGAGCCTCGCGGACCTGGTCGACGTGCGTGAGATGGCGACGGGCGCCACCGGTCCCGCCGGGGTGGAGGCCGCCCGGCACGCCTGCAGGATGGGCGTCCTCGTGTCGGCCGGCAGCGGCGCGGCGGGGCCGGAGGGCGTCGGCGGGGCAGGCATGGCGATGCGGCCCTTCGCGGGCGCACGCGATTTCCTGGAGGCGCTCGCCGAGGCCGAGCCCATCCTCGCCCGCCGCGGGCGCCGCGCCCGCCTGCGCGAGCGGAACCGTGCCCGCGACACCTGAAACGCCGATGCGCAGGACTGCCGGCCGCATCCGCCAATTCCACGGGCGTCCATGACCTCGGAGCCGCCTCGACAGCGTGCCGGGCGCCGGTCGCGACCCTTGCGGGCCGCCGATCCGGACATCGTCCCCGGCCCCCCCGACGACATCCAGGACGCCTACCTCAAGCGGGCGGTCGCGGAGCTGGGGGCCCTCAACGACGAGATCGGCGCGCACGGCGCCCGCCGCGGCGGCGCCTCGCTGCCGGTGCTCTCCTCCGGATCCCCGCAGGCCGAGATCGTCCTGGTCAAGTACGCGGCCAGCCTCGCCGAGCGCCAGGAGGGGGTCGCCTTCTTCGGCCGCGCCGGCACCGCCGTGCTGAAGAGCGTGCAGCGGCTCGGGATCGACCCGCTCACGCTCTACGGCACCTTGTGCGTGAAGCTCGACGACGTCGGGTTCGAGCCCGACTGGCTCGCGCGCGAGATCCAGATCGTGATGCCGCGCCTGGTCGTGCCCATGGGTCCGCGCGCCGTCGCGGCCCTCGATGCGATCGGCCACCCGGGGGCGCGCCCGCTCGCCGACCGGCCCGGCGAGCTGCAGCGCTGGACGCCCGCGACCGACGCGATCGTGGTGCCCGACATCGACGCCTCCCTGGACGCGCAGGAGGCCAAGCGCGAGTGGTGGACGGCGTTCCGCGCCGTCGGCGAGTGGCACCAGTCGCAGCCCCCCTTCTAGGGGCGTCCCACGAGGCGCCGATGGCGCCCCGCACCGCACCCCCTGGCGCCGTCCGCAGGTTCTGGCACCATCGCCGGGCGTTTTCGGCCCCTTGGGAGGGGTAGGAGCGCGCCCAGCCCGGGCCCCGGCGCGTGCCCACGTCGCGCCGGCCGCCGTCATCCCCGTCCGGGGACCTCGACGCGTGCCTGGGGAAGAAGCGACCAGGAGGCCATCCTGACCCGCGCACGTCCCATCCTGTCCGCGGCCGTGATCGCCGCGGTCGCCGCCGGCATCGGCGGCACCAGCCCCGCCCCCTCCGTGGCGGCCACCGCCGCCGAGGTCCAGAGCCTCAACCACACCAACGACCAGCTCCGGCGCCAGCTCGCCAAGGAGCGCGCCCGCACCGTCCGGCTGGTGCGGGCCGAGCGCGTCAAGCGCCAGAAGCTCGCGACGTCCTACCGGCGCTCGATGCGCCGCGGCGGGACCGTGGACCACGCGCTGGAGGTCGCGGCCGCCACCTACGGCGTGCCCGAGTCGCGGCTGCGCCGCGTCGCGAGCTGCGAGTCGACGCTGCGGACGACGGCGACGAACGGGCGGTACGTCGGCCTGTTCCAGTTCGGCAACACGCTGTGGCGGCAGACCCCCTACCGGTCCTTCTCGCGAACCGACCCCTACGCCGCGTCGCTCGCCGCCTCCTGGGCGTTCTCCCGCGGAATGTCGTCGCACTGGCCGGTCTGCGGCCGCCGCTGAGGGCGGGGTGGGCGCCCCCTCAGGGGGCGCCGGCGCGCACGAAGCGCGCGACCGCCTCGATGTGGGGCGTCTGGGGGAACATGTCCACCGGGCGCACCCACTCCAGGCGGTAGCCGCCCTCGACGAACCGGGCCGCGTTCTCGGCCAGGGTCGCCGGGTGGCAGGAGACGTAGACGAGCAGGGGCGGTGCGAGCTCCAGCACGCGCCGCACCGCGCGCCCCGACAGGCCGCCGCGGGGCGGGTCGACGATCGCGACGTCGCACGGGGGCAGCTCGTCGCGCAGCTCCTTCACCACGCGGCCCACGTCGCCGCAGACGGCGCGGTACGCCTCGAGCCCGTTCTCCGCCGCATTGCGGCGCGCGTCCTCGACGGCCTCGGGCACGATGTCGATCGCCACCACCGCGTGCGCGGAGGCCCCCATCGCGATGCCGATGCTGCCCACGCCGCAGTACAGGTCGTAGACGGTCTGCGTGCCGTCCAGCCCCGCCGCCTCGGCCACCCGCGCGTAGAGGCGGTCGGTCATCTCCGTGTTGGTCTGGAAGAACGAGGGCGCGGACAGCCGCAGCCGGACGCCGGCGACCTCCTCCTCGAACCAGTCGCGGCCCTCCACGAGCCGCGTGGGCAGGCCCTGGGTCGTCTCGGCGACGCCGTCGTTGACGGCGTGCAGCAGTCCCACCACCTCGGGATGGGCCGCCCGCAGGGGCTCCGCGAGCGTGGCGACGCGGTCCTCGCCGCCGGGGGCGGTCACCAGCGTCACCAGCACCTGGTCCGTGCGGATGCCCTCCCGCACCATCACGTGGCGCAGCCACCCGGTCTGTCCGCGCTGGTCGTAGGGCACCGCCCCGGCGCCCTCGGCCCAGGCGCGGACGGTCTCGCGCACGGCGTCGCCGCGCGGCGTGGCCAACAGGCACGCGCGGACGTCGATCACCTCGTCCCAGCGGCCCCGGCGGTGGAAGCCGAGCACGAGCCCCCCGTCCGGCCCGGGAGCGGCCGAGTACTCCATCTTGTTGCGGTAGCCGAAGGCACGGACCGCCGCGTCGGCGGGCAGCACCTCGACGTCGGGCAGGTGCCCGATGCGGGCGAGGTGCTCGCGCACCTGGGCCCGCTTGGCCTCGAGCGCCGTCGCGTACGCCACGTGCTGCAGGCGGCACCCGCCGCAGCGCGGCACGTAGGGGCACGGGGCCTCGACCCGCGCGGGCCCCGGGCGCACCACCTCCAGCAGGTCGGCCTCGGCCCACCGCCGCCGCGCGCGGCGCACCCGCACCCGGGCCCGCTCGCCCGGCGCCGTGTCCGGCGCGAACACCACGAAGCCGTCGTGCCGCGCGACCCCCAGGCCGCCGAAGGCGAGGTCGGCGACCTCGACCTCGAGCTGCTCGTCGCGTTGAAGGCGGGCCACGGGGCGCCGATGATAGCCGCGTGCCCGGGCTCGTCCTCCGCGGTCCGGTCCTGCGCGGCGGCCGCATCGCCCCCGGCGAGGTCGGGGTGCGCGACGGTCGCGTCGCCCCGCCGGCGCCCGGCGACGAGGTGCGGGTGCTGCCGGCCGGGTGGGTGCTGGCGCCCGCCCCCGTCGACCTGCAGGTCAACGGCTACGCGGGTGCCGAGGTGGGCGACGACCCCGACGCGCTCGTCGCCGTCGCCCGCGGCCTCGCCCGGGACGGGGTGGCCGGCTTCTGCCCGACGCTGGTCTCGCGGAGCGACGCCGCCTACGGGCGCGCCGCGCGGGCGCTGGCCGCGGCGGCCTGGCCCGACGACGGCGCCCGGCCCCTGGGGGTGCACCTGGAGGGGCCGTTCCTGGCCCCGCGGCGCGCCGGCGCCCATCGCCGCGGCGCCCTGCGGCCGCCGCGTCCGGACGCCGTGGCGCGCCTGCTGGAGCTGTTCCGGCCGCGCATCGTCACGCTCGCCCCGGAGCTGCCGGGCGCCCTGGAGGCGGTCCGCCGACTGCGCCGCGCGGGGGTGGTGGTGGCGCTCGGGCACACGGAGGCGCCGCCCGGGACCGTGCGCGCGGCCGTGGAGGCCGGGGCGCGGCTCGTCACGCACGCGCTGAACGCCATGCCCGGCATCGCGGCCCGCGCCCCGGGCCCGCTGACGGCGGCCCTGGGGGACCGGCGCGTGCGGGTGTGCGTCATCGCTGACGGCGTGCACGTCGACCCCGCCGTGCTCGCCCTGCTGGCGCGGATCGCGGGCGCGCGCCTGGTGCTCGTCTCCGACGCGGTCGCCGCCGCGGGCGCGCCGCCGGGGGCCTTC
>DATMJR010000258.1:0-5009 GCA_035553775.1 Miltoncostaeaceae bacterium
AAGTACGTCCCCGCCGACGCGGTACCGGTGCTCGCGGGTGCCGGGGTGGACCGCATCGGCGAGAACCGCCTGCAGGACCTCCGGGCCAAGCACGCACTGGTCGGCGACCGCGTCGTGTTCGATTTCATCGGGCACCTGCAGCGGCGCAAGGTGCGCGAGGTGATGCGCATCGTGCGGCTCGTGCACTCGCTGGACTCGCGCGAGCTGGCCGCCGAGATCGCGCGCCGGGCGGAAGGTCCGGTGCGGGTGCTCGTCGAAGTCAACGTCGATGACGAACCCAGCAAGGGTGGAATCACTCCGGGCGCTCTGCAAGCGTTCGTGCATGACGTATCGGCCCATGAGCAGCTCGTGATCGGCGGCCTCATGGCGATGCCGGCGCGTGCCACCGTCCCCGAGGACAGCCGGGCCGCCTTCGCGCGCGCCCGCGACCTGCGGGACGCGCTGCGGGCGGAGTGGCAGGGCCGTCACGACCTGCGCGACCTGTCGATGGGCACCAGCCAGGACTACCTGGTCGCCGTCGAGGAGGGCGCCACGATGGTGCGGGTCGGCCGCGGGCTGATCGACCGGGCGCGGAGGGACTAGATGGCGATGGGCGATCTGTGGCGTCGCACGCTCGTCTACTTCGGGATGGCCGACGACCCCGAGGATGACTACGACGACTACGACGACGAGCCCGAGACGCGGGCACGCACGAGCAGCAGCGCCGCCGGCAGCCGGTACGCCGGTGGCGCCGACGACCTGGAGCGGTCGTACCGCGAGCGCCCCAACGTGCGCCGGCTCGGCCCCCGGCGCCGTGACGACTTCGACGACATCTTCTCCGAGGAGCGCGCCGCGCCGGTGCGGCCGGTGATGCGCGCCGTCGAATCCCGTCCGTCGCCCGCCGAGGTGCACCTGGTGGTGCCGAAGAACTTCAACGACGCCCAGCAGATCGCCGACAAGTTCAAGGCGACGGTCCCCGTCATCCTCAACCTGCAGAGCGCCGAGACCGACCTCGCGAAGCGCCTCATCGACTTCTCGAGCGGCCTCACCTACGCCCTGGACGGCGGCATGCAGCGCGTCGCCGACAAGGTGTTCATGCTCACTCCGCGCAACGTCGAGGTCTCGGCGGAGGAGCGCGCGCGGCTGCTGGAGAAGGGCTTCTTCAACCAGTACTGAGGCCCCGGTGACCGAACCCCCTCCGCGCGCCGCCGCGGACTGGCCCGCGACGGTGGGACTCGTCGGGGCGGGCGCGATGGGCCGCGCGCTGCTCGCCGGCCTGGTGCGCGGACGCCCGCACTGGGGCGCCCGGTGCCGTGTGGCCGACGCCGTCCCGGAGGCGGCCGCGGCCGGCGCCGCCGAGGTGGGGGGCGCCGTCGCGACGGTCGCCGAGGCGGGCGCCTGCGACCTCGTCGTGCTCGCGGTCAAGCCCAAGGACGTGCCGGCGGCGCTGGCCGGGATCGCCGCGGTCCTGCGGCCCGACGCGCTGCTGCTGTCGGTCGCCGCGGGGTGGGACCTCGGCCGGCTTCGCGCCCATGTGCCGCACGGGGGTCTCGTGCGCACCATGCCGAATCTGGCGGTGCGCGACGGCGCCGGCCTGGTGGCGCTGGCGACCGAGGGCCTGCCGGAGGGCCGCGAGGACGACCTGGGCGCCGCGCTCGCCCCGCTCGGCGAGGTGGTGCCGCTCCCCGAGTCGCTCTTCCCGGCCGCGACCGCGCTCGCCGGGAGCGGACCCGGTCTCGTGGCGCTGATCGCCGAGGCCATGGAGGAGGGCGGGGTGGCCGCCGGCCTCTCCCGCGACCAGGCGCGCGCCATGACCCGGGCGGTGCTGGCCGGCACCGCGGCCCTGCTGGCGGACGGCACGGATCCGGCCGTGCTGCGGCAACGGGTATCCTCGCCCGCCGGGACCACCGTCGCCGGGGTCGCCGTGCTGGAGCGTGGCGCGGTGCGGGCGCACGTCGCGGAGGCGGTCCTCGCGGCGGCCCGTCGCGCCGGCGAGCTCTAGCGCGCCGGGCGGGGCGCCGGCGCCCACCCACACCGGAGCGATCGGATCATGGACACCCTCATCACGTACGTGAACGCGCTGTTCGTCGTGTTCACCATCCTCCTCCTGATCCGCATCCTGGTCTCCTGGCTCCCGCGGCCACCGCTGACCGGCATCGGGCGGACGCTGTACGACTTCGTCGCGCAGAGCACCGACTGGTACCTGAACATCTTCCGGCGCTTCATCCCGCCGCTCGGGATGTTCGACCTGTCGCCGATCGTCGGCTTCTTCGTGCTGCTGATCCTGAACAACGTCGTGGTCGGCCTCCTGGAGAGCATTGCCTGAGCCGCCGCCCTGGCTGTCCCTCACGGCGGACGGCGTGGTGGTGGAGGTCAAGGCGGTGCCGCGGTCGCGCCGGACGCTGGCCGTGGGACTGCAGGACGGCATGCTGCGCGTGCAGATCGCCGCGGCGCCGCACCGCGGCCAGAGCAACGCGGCGCTCTGCGCGTACCTGGCCGAGCGGGCGGGGGTCCGCCCCTCGGCCGCCGCGATCCGGCGCGGTTCCGGCGGCGCCCGCAAGCTGGTCGAGATCCGCGGTGATCCGGGCGCGCTCGCGGCGACCCTGGCCCGGCGCATCGGCGACGATCTCGCTACGGTCACGGCGGGATGAGCGAGGGGACCCGGGTCAGCGCCGAGCAGGTCCGTGTGGCCGCGGAGCGCCGGGAGCGCCGCGAGGCGCGCACCCGCGGCATCCGGTTGGTCGTCGTCGCCCTCGCCGTGCTCGTCGCGGACCAGGCGCTCAAGGAGGCGGTGCGCTCCGGCATGGCGCGCGGAGAGAGCCGCGAGCTGCTGCCGTTCCTCGAGCTCACCCGGGTCACCAACGAGGGCATCGCCTTCGGCCTGTTCCCCGGCCGTCAGGCCGTGATCGCGGGGCTGACCCTGGTCGCCCTGTGCCTCATCGCCGTCGCGCTGGCCGGCCTGGTGCGCCGCAACATGACGGCGGCCGTCGGCGCCGGGCTGCTCGTGGGCGGCAGCATGGGCAACCTGCTCGACCGGGTGCTGCACGGCGGCGTGACCGACTACATCGACTTCCGCTTCTGGCCGGCCTTCAACCTGGCGGACGTGGGGATCACCGTCGGGGCCGCCATGGTCGTGATGGGCCTGCTGCGCACCGATGACGACGACGCCCGGGACGGCTGAGGCGCCGCCGCCGCCCGAGCCGGCCCCCATCCGGCGCACCGCCGACGCCGAGGACGACGGGCGGCGGCTGGACCAGGTCGTGGCCCGCACCGCCGGGATCGAGAGCCGGGCCGAGGCCCAGCGCCTGATCGCGGCCGGGCGGGTGCTGCTCGACGGCGCACCCGCGGCCAAGCGTGCCGCCGTGCGCGCGGGGCAGGTGCTGGAGGTGCGGCCCCTCCCGCCCGCACCCTCCGCGCTGGAGCCCGAGGACATGGCGCTGGTGGTCCCCTACGAGGACGATGCGCTGCTGGTGGTGGACAAGCCGGCCGGCCTGGTGGTGCACCCGGCCCGCGGGCACGCGACGGGGACCCTGGTGCACGGCCTGCTCGGCCGCGAGGTGGCCGGCGGCGACGACCCCACCCGCCCCGGCATCGTGCACCGGCTCGACCGTGACACCAGCGGGCTGATGGTCGTGGCCAAGACCGAGCGGGCCCACCGGCGCCTGCAGCGGATGCTCCGCGAACGCCGGGTGGAGCGCCGCTACGCCGTCATGCTGCACGGGACCCCGCCCCCGGCCATGAGCGTGGACCGCCCGATCGGGCGGCACGCCCGCGACCGCACGCGCATGGCGGTGGTGACCGACGGCCGCGAGGCGATCACGCACCTGCGGGTGCTGGAGTGGCTGGAGTGGTCCGGGGCCGCGCTGGCGTTCTGCGAGGCGCGCCTGGAGACCGGGCGCACCCACCAGATTCGGGTGCACATGGAGTCCGCGGGCTTCCCCGTGGTCGGGGACCCCGTCTACGGCCGCCGGCCCAACGGCCTCGGCCTGCGGCGCCAGTTCCTGCACTCGCGCCACCTCGCCTTCCCGCACCCGGACGATCCGGAGCGCCGGGTGGAGGTGGAGAGCCCGCTGCCGGCGGACCTGCAGCGCGTGCTCGACCGCGTCCGCGGCGGCTGAGCGCCCGCCCCGCGCCGGGGCGCCCTCGCGCAGCCGCTAAGATGCCCGGCTGAATCCGTTCCGACCACGACCCGGTGCGATCCAGATCCGGTGGCGGTGCCCGGCCCGCAGGGCCGCGGCTCCACCGGACACGCGCCGGCCCGCAGTGCCAACCGACGAGGGGAGAGGACCGTGGCGACCGTCACGATGAAGCAGCTGCTGGAGTCCGGGGTGCACTTCGGGCACCAGACCCGGCGGTGGAACCCGAAGATGCGCCGCTACATCTTCGGTGAGCGGCAGGGCATCTACATCATCGACCTGCAGCAGACCATCGTGCTGCTGGAGCGGGCCCAGGACGTCTGCCGCGCGATCTCCGAGCGCGGCGGCAGCGTGATGTTCGTGGGCACCAAGAAGCAGACCTCCGAGGGCATCCGGGAGCACGCGGCCCGCTGCGGCATGCCGTACGTGTCGCACCGCTGGCTGGGCGGGCTGCTCACCAACTGGTCCACGATCTCCTCGCGCATCAAGCAGCTGCACAACCTGCGCGTGCAGAAGCGCGAGGGGCAGCTGGACCTGCTGCCCACGCGCGAGCGCCTGACCAAGCTCGCCGAGCTGGAGAAGCTCGAGACCAACCTGGGCGGCGTGGCCGACATGCAGCGCCTCCCCGACGCCGTGGTGATCGTCGACCTCAAGAAGGAGGCGATCGCGGTGCGCGAGGCCAACCGGCTCGGGCTTCCGGTCATCGGCCTCGTGGACACCAACTGCGACCCGGACGACGCCACCTACGTCATCCCCGGCAACGACGACGCGATCCGCTCCTGCGGTCTGGTGCTGGGCGCGCTCGCCGACGCGATCCTCGAGGGCAAGGGCATGACGGGACCCGCCCCGGTCCCGGCCGAGGCCGCGGCGCCCCCGCCGCCGGCCGACGAGGGC
>DATMJR010000259.1:0-4816 GCA_035553775.1 Miltoncostaeaceae bacterium
TAGGCGCACGCCTGGTCGGCGCGCACCAGCGGCCCCCGGCACTCGCCGCATCGCCCGACGGGCCGCGGCCAGGGGTGGCCGCAGCGCGCGCACCGGGCGGGGCCGAGCGCGGGCAGCGCCGCGAGGCACGCGGAGCAGCAGCGCTGACCCGGGAGGCCGCACGCGGCGCAGGCCCGGGGGACGACGAGATCGGCGAGGGCGGCGAGCACGGGATGAGGCTACGACCCGGCGCGTCACGGAAGGGGCGCCGATCGTGGCGCCCGTGTGCCGGCGCCGTGCCGCCATCCCCGGAGCGTGCACCGGGGCGGCCGCCGCGCCGGCTCAGCCCCCGGGCCCCCCGCCCTCCTCGGCCCGGGCCGCCTCCCAGGCGGCGCGCAGCGAGCGCTCGTAGGGGGCCCGGTGCACGCCCTGCTCGGTCACGATGGCCGACACCAGTCGCGCCGGCGTGCGGTCGAACGCCGGGTTGGCCACGGGGACGCCGGCGGCGGCGGCCGGGCGGCCGAACAGCTGCAGGCCCCGCACCTCGTCCGCGGCGCGCTCCTCCACCGGCACCTCGGCGCCCGTGGGCGTGGCCAGGTCGAGGGTGGACGTCGGCGCCGCGACCACGAAGGGGATGCCGTGCTCACGTGCGAGCACGGCGAGGCCGTAGGTGCCGATCTTGTTGACGACGTCGCCGTTGGCGGCGATGCGGTCGGCGCCGACGACCACGTGCGTGATGCGCCCTTCCGCCATCAGGGCGGCCGCCATGACGTCCGCGATCAGCGTGAACGGGATGCCGTCGCGCGCCAGCTCCCATGCGGTCAGCCGCGCGCCCTGCAGCAGCGGCCGGGTCTCGTCGACCAGCGCCCGCACGGTGGGGTCGGCGGCGTGCGCGGCGCGGATGACCCCGAGCGCGGTGCCGTACCCGCCGGTCGCCAGCGCCCCGGCGTTGCAGTGGGTGAGCACCCGCGCACCGCGGGCGACGAGCGCGCGGCCGTGCTCGCCGATGCGCCGGCAGCGCTCCACCTCGGCGCGGTGCAGGCGCTTCGCCCACAGGCGCAGGGCGGCGGTGAGGGCCTCCGTGGGCCCCGGGTGGCGCGCGGCGATCTCGAGCTGCCGATCGACCGCCCACGCCAGGTTCACCGCGGTGGGGCGCGCCTGCCGCAGGGCGGCGCCGCCGCGGCGTATCTCGGCCAGGTGGGCCGCCGGGTCGTCGTGGTCGGCGTGCTGGGCCGCGAGCGCGACGCCCATGGCCCCGGCGATGCCGATCGCGGGGGCGCCGCGCACCACCATCCCGCGGATCGCCTCGACCACCTCCGGCCACGAGGTCAGCCGCCGGTGCACGACCTCCCCGGGGAGCAGGGTCTGGTCGAGCATCACCACCTCGCCGTCGCCCAGGTGGAGCACGTCCTCGGGCGCGAGTCGCTCGGGCCCCCCGCTCACGTGCCCTGCTCCCAGGTGGCCAGGTAGTCGCGCTGGCGGGTGGTGAGCGTGTCGACGGCGATCCCGAGGGTCTCCAGCTTGAGCCGGGCGATCTCGCGGTCGAGCGCCACCGGCACGGGGTGGACCCCGGGCGGGAGGTCGCGTCCGTGCCGGGCGAGGTGCTCCACCGCGAGCGCCTGGTTGGCGAAGCTCATGTCCATGACCGACGCCGGGTGCCCCTCGGCGGAGACCAGGTTGAGCAGCCGCCCCTCGGCCAGCAGGTGGACCCGCCGGCCGTCGGGCATCGCGTACTCGCGCACCAGGGGCCGCACCTCGCGCGACGACTCCGCGGCGGCGGCCAGCCCGGGCACGTCGATCTCCACGTCGAAGTGGCCGGCGTTGGCGAGGATCACCCCGTCGCGCATGCGCGCCACGTGCTCCGGGCGGATCACGTCCACGTCCCCGGTGGCGGTGACGAAGACCTCGCCGATCGGCGCCGCCTCGTGCATCGTCCGCACCTCGAAGCCGTCCATCACGGCCTCCAGGGCGCGCAGCGGGTCGACCTCCGTCACGATCACCCGCGCCCCCATCCCCCGCAGCCGGCTCGCGACGCCACGCCCGCACCAGCCGTATCCGGCGACCACCGCCGTGCGGGCGGCGAGCAGGATGTTGGTGGCGCGCAGCAGGCCGTCGACCGTGGACTGGCCGGTGCCGTAGCGGTTGTCGAACATGTGCTTGGTGCGGGCGTCGTTGACCGACAGCACCGGGAAGAGCAGGCCCCCCTCGCGCTCCAGCGCCCGCAGCCGCACCACGCCCGTGGTGGTCTCCTCCGTGCCGCCGATCACGCCCGCGGCGGCCTCGCGCCGCTCGGCGTGCAGGACGCCGATGACGTCGGCGCCGTCGTCCATGGTGATGTGGGGCGCGTGATCGATGGCGGCGGCGATGTGCCGGTAGTAGGTCCCCGCGTCCTCGCCCCGGCGGGCGAGGACCCGCACGCCCCACTCGTCGACCAGGGCCGCGGCCACCTCGTCCTGCGTCGACAGGGGGTTGGACGCCACGAGCACCACGTCGGCCCCCCCGGCCCGGAGGGTGCGCACGAGGTTGGCGGTCTCGGTGGTGACGTGCAGGCACGCGGCCACCCGGAGCCCGGCCAGCGGGCGGCGCCCCGCGAAGTCCTCGCGGATGGCGCGCAGCACCGGCATCTCGCGGTCGGCCCATGCGATCCGGCGCCGGCCCTCGCCCGCGAGGGCGAGGTCGGCGACGTCGTGCGCGGGAGCCGTCACCGTGGCGCCTGCGCCCTCCCGTAGCCGGTGTCGGCGAGACGCCCCTTGAGGCGCCCGATCATCTCGACCGGGCCCGGATCGACGCCGCGGAGCAGGCCGAGGTAGAGCGAGGTGTAGTCGCCCGCCATCACGAGGTCGAGGGCGCGGCCGAGCGCGGTGCGCCCCTCCGCGGTGACCTCGTGCACACCACCGACGTGCGGCTCCACGAGCTCGCGCGTGAGCTCGAACCGGCGGATCACCTGCCGGTGGTGCCGGTCGTCGCGCAGCAGCACCAGGCGGGTCTCCGGGCCGAGGGCGCCCATGCCCTCGAACCCGCAGATCTCGTTGTGGTCGACCTCGGGGAGGATGCCCCAGTAGGCGGGCGCCTTGGCGTTCTCGTTGACCTGCCCCTTCCAGCGCTGGGCGACGGCGGCGGTGGCCTCCGCGCCCCAGAAGATCGGCAGGGTGCCGAGCAGCTGCTCGGCGAGGGCCTTCGCCGGGTTGACCTCCTGCGGCACCCGCGGTCCCAGGGCCTCGACCCCGCGCTCCACCGCGTCCCGGGCGTCGTCGAGCTCGGCGTCGGCCGGCGGGATGACCCCGAACCGCGACAGCACCACCACCAGCGGCACCAGCAGGCGCAGGAGCGCCGCCCGGGGCTGCAGGCCGGGGGGCAGGTCGATGACCGGGACGCCCTGCTCCCGGTAGAAGGTGCCGAGCTTGCCCCCGCTGGTGATCGCCACGCACAGCGCGTTACGCTCGATCGCCTGGGACGCCGCGGTGAGGGTCTCCTCGGTCTCGCCCGAGTAGCTGGAGAGGATCACGAGCGTGTCCTCGCCGAGCCACCCCGGCACGTAGTAGTCGCGGAGCACCGCCACCGGCATGCGCAGCCGCTCGCGGTAGGCGCCGGTGACCAGGTCGCCGGCGATGGCCGAGCCGCCCATGCCGCAGATGGCGACGTTGCGCACCGCCTCGGGCGGCCACACCAGGTCGGCCGCCTGGGCGCCCGCGCGCGCCTCGTCGAAGGCCTCGACGGACCGCGCCATGTCCGCGACCAGCCCGAGGGAGTCGCGCGCGTAGAGGGCGGCGGCGTCGAGGGCGGCGGTGGTGCTCATGCGGCCCCCGCGCCGAGCGGCGCGGCCTCCACCCGGTCACCGGTGCCGACCGTGCAGGGCCCCTCGAGCCGGACGCCGGCGGCGACGCGGGCGTCGTCGCCCACCACCACCAGCCCGCGCAGCAGGGCGCCCTCGCCCACCCGCGCCCCGGCGCCGAGCACCGACCCCAGCACGCGCGCGCCGGCCTCCACCTCGACGCCGTCGCCCAGCACGCTGCCGCGCACCTCGGCGCCCGGCGCGATCCGGCACCCCGCGCCGAGAGAGGCGCCACCCGCGACCACGGCCCCCGGGGCGACCTCCGCGCCCGGCCCCACATAGACGTCGCCGACGGGGCTGTCGGTGGCGACCTCGCCGCCCAGCACGTCCGCGTGGGCCTCGAGGTAGGAGGCGTGGGTCCCGATGTCGCGCCAGTAGGCGTCGCTGGGATGGCCGAACAGGCGGCCGCCCGCCGCCAGAGCCGGGAAGATCTCCCGCTCGATCGAGCAGGAGCGGCCGGGCGGGATGAGGTCGAGCGCACCCGGCCCGAGGACGTAGGTGCCCGCGTTGATGCGGTAGGGCTCGCCCGGGACCAGCTGCGCCGGGCTCGGCTTCTCCACGAACTCCCGCACCGCCCGGTCGGGCGCCAGCCGCACCAGCCCGTAGGCGCTCGGGTCGGCCACCGGCGTCAGCACGATGCTGCCGTCGCCGCCGGCCTCCCGGTGGGCGCGGACCACCGCCCCCAGGTCGAGGTCGGTGAGGATGTCGCCGTTGAGCACCAGCACGTCGCCGTCGTCGAGCAGCGGCCGCGCGTTGGCCACGGCGCCCGCGGTGCCCAGCGGCTCCGGGTCGACGACGTAGCGCAGGCACACGCCCACGCCGGCCCCGTCGCCGAAGTGCGCCCGCAGCGCGTCCGGGCGGTAGCCGCACGAGAACACGACGTCGGTGACGCCGTGGCGGCGCAGCAGGTCGATCTGGTGGGCCACGAACGGCCGGTCGACGAGCTGCATCATCGGCTTGGGCCGGGTGTCGGTGAGCGGACGCAGGCGCCGGCCCTCGCCCCCC
>DATMJR010000260.1:0-3753 GCA_035553775.1 Miltoncostaeaceae bacterium
CGCGCGGCGGCCGGCGCTCGCCGCGGGGGCGGGCGGATACGATCCGCCGCGCCGGGCCCGACCCGGACCCCCGCGGCCAGGAGGCGAGGTCATGGATCTTCACCCGGGCGAGCAGCTGCTCTACCAGGGGCGGCCCTCACCCCTGTCGAGCATCGGCTTCTTCCTGCGCTGGGGCTCCCTGGCACTCGTGCCGGGCGTCGTCGCGAGCGTCGTCGCGGGCCTCGGCGGCGAGACGGGGCTGCCGGTGTACCAGTGGTGGCTGATCAGCGTGCTGCTCGTGCTGCTGGTGGTCGTCCGCGACGCCATCCGGCGCGTCTCGGTGCGGTACACGGTCACCACCGAGCGCATCCACATCCGGCGGGGGCTGCTGTCGCGGTCCGAGCACTCGACCGACATCGACCGGGTGCAGAACGTGAACACGAGCCAGTCGTTCCTGGAGCGGGCGCTCAACGTCGGCGACGTCGACTTCGACACCGCCGGGACCAACGTCGCCGACTCGGACTTCAGCTTCTCGGGCGTCGGAAACCCCCGGGGCATCGTGCAGCACGTGCAGGGCTACATGATCCAGCGCGAGCGGCAGCGCGAGGGGCTCTAGCGTCAGCGCACGGCGGCGGCGGCGTCCGGGTCGTCGATGGTGGGCGGCGCCGGACCGACGCCCCGCCGGCCGACGCGGCTCAGGACCAGGGCGCCGAGGACGCCCGCCAGCACCGACGCGGCGAGGATGCCGATGCGGGCCTGGTCGATGAGGGCCTGGTCGGCGTAGGCCAGGCTGGCCACGAACACCGACACGGTGAAGCCGATGCCGCACAGGCACGCGACGCCGACGACGTGGGCCCAGCGGATGCCGGCCGGCAGGACGCCGAGCCCGAACCGGACGGCGACCCAGACGCCCAGCGTGATGCCGCCGATCTTTCCGAACACGAGCCCGACGACGACGCCCAGGGTGACCGGGCTGGAGAGGGCGTCCTCTATCGCCGCGCCGTCCACGCGGACGCCGGCGAAGGCGAGCGCGAACAGCGGCAGCACGAGGAAGGCGGACCAGGGGTGCAGCAGCCGCTCGAGCCGCTCGTCCAGGGGCACCGCCTGGCGGCCCAGGTCGTCCATGCGGCGCCAGCCCCAGAGCGCCCGACCGTGCGAGCAGTCGGCGCGCTCCAGCTCCTGGGCGATCTCGCCGGCCTCCCGGGCCGCGGCGGTCGGGTCCGCCAGCGGGCGCACCGGCACCAGCAGGCCCAGGACCACGCCGGACAGCGTGGGGCTGACGCCGGACTGCGCGAGGGCGGCCCACGTGGACACGGCCAGCAGGACGTAGGGCACCACCAGGCGCACCTTCCAGACGAACATCAGCCGGAACGCGAGCACCGCGAGCGCGGCGACGGCGAGCCACAGCACCGAGAGGCCCGCGCTGTAGAACACCGCGATCACGAGGATCGCCCCGATGTCGTCGATGACCGCGATGGCCAGCAGGAAGGCGGCGAGCCCGGTGGGCACGCGTCGCGACAGCAGGCTCAGCACTCCGACGGCGAACGCGATGTCGGTGGCCATCGGGATGCCCCAGCCGGCGGCGCCCTCCCCGCCCGCGTTGATCGCCACGAAGAGCAGCGCGGGGACCGCCATGCCGCCCAGTGCGGCGAGGAAGGGCACGCGCGCCAGCCGCCGGTCGGCCAGCTCCCCGACGGTGAGCTCACGCTTGATCTCGAGCCCCACCACCAGGAAGAACACGGCCATCAGGCCGTCCTTGGCGAACTTCTGCAGCGTGGTGTGGGCGGTCCAGTCGCCGATGACCAGCTCCAGGTCCTGCCCCCACAGCGCCGTGTAGGAATCGCCCGCGAGGTTGGCCCACAGCAGCGCCACGACGGCCGCGATCGCGAGAGCGAGACCGCTGGCGCTCTCGGTGCGGAGGAACTCCTGGACCGGCTCGATCACCCGGCGCGCGCGGACAGGGGGTGCCGAGGCCGGCGGCATGGGGGCGACGCGGCCGTCGCGGCAGGGTAGGTTTCCGGCACGAGCGACGTGGACGACCTCTTCGCGCGCAACCGCGCCTGGGCCGACGAGATGGAGGCCCGCGACCCCGGCTTCTTCCGGCGCCTGGCGGCGGTGCAGTCGCCGGAGTACCTGTGGATCGGCTGCGCCGACTCGCGGGTGCCGGCCAACGAGATCGTCGGCCTGCTGCCCGGCGAGCTGTTCGTGCACCGCAACGTCGCCAACGTCGTCGTGCACACGGATCTCAACTGCCTGAGCGTCCTGCAGTACGCGGTGCACGTCCTGAACGTCTCCGACGTGATCGTCTGCGGGCACTACGGATGCGGCGGCGTGGGCGCGGCGCTCGAGGGCGGGCAGCACGGGCTCATCGACAACTGGCTGCGCCACGTGCAGGAGGTCCGCCGGACCCACGAGGCCCTCCTGGCCGAGGTCCCGGCCGAGCGGCGCCTGGACGCGCTGTGCGAGCTCAACGTGATCCACCAGGTGGTCAACGTGGCCCGCACCACCGTCGTCGAGGACGCCTGGCGCGAGGGCCGCCCGCTGCAGGTGCACGGGTGGATCTACGGGCTCTCCGACGGCCTGCTGCGCGACCTGGGTGTGTCGGTCGCGGCCGACGGCACCGTCGAGGACGCCCGCCGCGCGGCGGTCGGCCGCACCGGCGCGCGCTACGGGGCCGCGCCCGTCTGAGCCGCGTCCGCCCGTTCCGGGCGGGACTCGTCGCTCCTCCTCACGCCCCCTGCGCCCCGCCCCCGCGGCGGGTCCGCGGACCCATGCCCAGTTTCGGGCACCGGGATTGCCGTTATCGGTCCCGGAGAATATCGTGCCGCCTATCCTGAGATCTTAGGGGGACCGAATATGAGGGCGTGGTCACGACTGCTCGTGGTGCCCGTGGTGCTGGTGCTCGCCGCGGCGCTGCTGGCCGGCTGCGGCCGCGAGGGTTCGGCCGCCGGGGACGGCGGCGGCGACACGGCGGCCGAGGCTACCGGCCTGCCCGTCACGATCACGCACGCCTTCGGGCGGACGACGGTCGCGTCGGCGCCGGAGCGGGTGGTGACGTGGGGCTGGGGCAGCGCCGACGCCGCGATCGCGCTGGGTGTCGTGCCGGTGGCGATCCCGTTCCAGGACTACGGCGGCGACGCCCAGGGCGTCCTCCCGTGGATCCGGCAGGCGCTGGAGCAGCGCGGCGCAGACATCCCGGCGGTGCTGCCGGCGGGCGAGGAGCCGCCCTACGAGGAGATCGCCGCGGCGCGCCCGGACCTCATCCTGGCGCCCTACTCCGGCATCACCCGCGAGCAGTACGAGCTGCTGTCGCGCATCGCGCCGACGGTCGCCTACCCCGGCGAGCCCTGGGCCACCCCGTGGCGGGACACGATCACCATCACCGGCCGGGCGCTCGGCCGCGAGCGGGCCGCCCGTGAGCTCCTCGACGGCATCGACGCCCGCCTCCGCGAGGAGGCCGGGGAGCACCCCGAGCTGGCCGGCAAGACCGTTGCGATGGTGTGGGACTCCGCCGGCACGTTCTACGTGTACCGCCCGGCCGATCCGCGGGTGCAGGCGACGCTCGCCCTCGGCCTGCGCAGCGCGCCCTCGGTGCAGCGCCTCGCCAGCGGCGACCAGAGCTTCTACTACACCCTCAGCACCGAGCGGACCGACGCGCTCGAGAGCGACATCCTGGTGAGCTTCGCCGACACCCCGGCGCTGTCGCGGGCGTTCCTGCGCTCACCGCACGGGCGGGCGATGCCGCAGGTGCGCCGCGGTGCGGTGGCCGAGGTG
>DATMJR010000261.1:0-4582 GCA_035553775.1 Miltoncostaeaceae bacterium
CGCAGCTGGCGTTCAACTACGTCGTGTCCGGCGTGGCCAAGCCGCTCCTGGTGGTGCCCGTGCTGTTCGCCGGGCTCGGCGCGGCCGGCGCCCTCACCGTGAACACGATCGCCGCCGGCGGCGCCGAGCCCGGCGAACAGCACGGGCACCACCAGGAGCGGCTTGGCCACGCCGGACACGACGTAGTTGAACGCCAGCTGCGGGAAGCGCTGGAGCCCCTGCAGGAACCCGTAAAGGATCGCGCCGATGATCAGGAACGCGAGCGCGCTCATCCCCGCGATCACGACCTGGGCGGAGGCGATGTTGAGCAGGTCCTCGATCGGCAGGGTCAGCGCCAGCGTGAGACCCAGCACGCCCAGCGCGCAGGGCACGGTCACGGCCATCGTCCGCCGGAAGTAGCCGCGCAGGGCGGGACCGGCGTCGCGGGCCGCCAGGTAGGCCGCCTCGCGCGCGATCAGCGTCTGGATGCTGCCGAGGGGGATGGCGATCACGGCGCTCAGCGCCAGCAGCGCGGCGACGTCCGAGTACCGCGACGGGCCGAGGAAGCGGATGCACGCGGTCTGGAACAGGTAGCCGGTGAGGCTGAAGACCAGGGCGGCGACGCCGAGCACGGCACCCGAGCGCACGCCGTGCGAGCGGCGGAGCCGTCCGGCGACGCGCGCCCGGAGCGGCGGCGAGATCGGCTCGCTGGTAGTCCCCTGCACCGGCTGACCCTATCGGGCGGGCTCGCCCGGGGCGCCCCGGCGGGTGGCGACGGCCCGTCCGCCCCGCCGCCCGCCACGCCCGGGGGCGCGCAGGTAGCCTTGCGCGGTGCCCGCCCCCGACGCGTCCGCCGCTCCGCGCGCCGCGCTGCTCGCCCTGCTCCGCTGCCCGCGCTGCCGCGCGGACCTGCGCGAGGAGGGCGAGGAGCTCGTCTGCGCCGTCGACGACCACCGCTACCCCGTGGTGGACGGCGTCCCCGTGCTCGTCGACGCCGCCGAGCTCGACGACGACCAGTACGCCCAGCAGCGCACCTACTTCGACGCCGAGTTCGCGGGTTACACGCGATACCACCTCGAGCCGTGGCGGCGCAGCTACATCGACCGCCTGCGTGACGCCGATGCGCTCGGCGGTGGGGGCGCCCCGCTGATCGACGTCGCGGTCGGAGGATCGGGCTACACCGTCATCGAGGCCGCCCGTGCCGGGCGGCCCGCTGTGGGCTGCGACCTGTCGCTGGAGGGGATGCGCGCCGCGCGGCGGCACGCCGAGGCCGAGGGGGTCGCCGACCGCACCCTCTGGGTCTGCTGCTCCGCGGACGCCCTGCCGTTCGCCGACGCGGTGTTCGACGTCGGCCTGGCCATCGCGATCATCGAACACGTGCCCGACGACGGCGCCGCCCTGCGCGAGCTGGCACGCGTGCTGCGGCCCGGCGCCCGCGCCTTCGTGACCGTCCCGCACGCCCTGCGGCACTTCTCCCCGGTCTTCTGGCTGCCCAACTGGTTGCACGACCGGCGCCTGGGGCATCTGCGCCGCTACGGCGCGGAGGACCTGGGGGAGGCGTGCCGCCGGGCGGGACTGGTGCCCGTGGAGGCACAGTTCACCGGCCATGCCGTGAAGGCCCTGCAGATCGCGCTCACCGGCCGCCTGCCGGCGGCCGTGGACGAGCGCGTCTGGTGGTGGTGCGAGCGGCGCGACCTCCGCCGGATGCGCCGGCGGCGGGGCAGCATGCAGCTGAGCGTGGTGGCGCGTCGGCCGTGAGGGTCCAGGCCGCCCACTACCACGCCCGGATCTGGGAGGGGATCGGTGACGTCCTCGCCGGCCGGCGCCGCGTGCTGGAGGTCGGTTGCGGTCCCGGCGACGACGCCCGCCGGCTCGCGGGCGCCGGGCACGAGGTGACGGCCGTCGACGTGGAGGCGTCGGAGGGCTGGGCCCTGTCCGGCCCCGGCGTGACGTTCGTGGAGGGGAGCGCCGAGAGGCTCCCGTTCCCGGACGGGTCCTTCGACGCCGTGCTCGAGCGCGACGCCCTCCATCACATCGCCGAGCCGGGGCGCGCCCTGCGCGAGATGCGCCGCGTGCTGCGGCCCGGCGGGATCGCCGTGATCGTGGAGTGCAACCGCTACAACCCCCTGTTCTACGCGCACATGACGCGCCTCCACGGGCACGACCACTTCTCGGTGCCGTACCTGCGCGGGCTCCTCCACGCGACCTTCGACCACGTCGAGATCCGCATGCTCGAGACGCGCGCCTATCCGTTCGTCGGCGACGCGGCCATGCCCGTCGTGCGCCGCTGGGAGCGGATGGTCGAGCGCACGCCCGGTCTGCGCGCCATCGCGGCATACGCGGTGGCGGTGGGCACGGTGGACGATCCGGACCGCCCGGTGTCCACCGAGGCGGTCTTCCGCGGCGGCCTCCTCCCGGCGCTGGCACGCAGGGGCGTCCGCGTCGGCTTCCACCGGCGCGCGGAGGCCGGGGCGCCCGACGGGGGATGACCCCCGTCGCCGGGACCCCGCCCGACGCGGCCGCGCGCCGCGGCCATGACCTCCGGGCCGCCGCGCTCCTGACCGCGGGGGTCGCCGCGCTCCTCATGTGGCCGGTGCTGCGCGCGCCGCACCACCGCGTCTTCGGCCACCCCAGCGACCCCCTCGCGGAGGTCTGGCGGCTCGAGCAGTTCCGCACGGGCGAGATCGGGCTGCTCGGGGACGGCGTCGCCCGCACGGCGAACGCCCCCGACGGCATCGACATGCGGCGCGCCGTCGAGGCCACGCAGGTCCTTTACGACCTCCCGGCGTGGGCCCTGGTGCAGGTCCTGCCGGCGGTCCCCGTCTACAACCTGCTGGTCTGGGTCGCCCTCTGGACGTCGGGGCTCGCCACGGCCTGGGCGCTCGTGCGCCTCGGGGTGCGCGTGGAGGGCGCCATCACCGCGGGCGTCCTGTTCATGGTGGTGCCGGTCCACATGATCGAGGCCGAACTCCACGTGGCGCTGGCGCTCACGGCGCCGCTGCCCGTGCTGCTGATGCTCGGGGTGTCCGCGCTCCGCCGGCCCCGCGCGGTCACGGGGGCGGTGCTGGGCGCCGCGACCGCCGCCTGCGCGTACGTGACCGCATACCTGGCACTCGAGGCACTGGCCCTGGTGCTGGGCCTCGCGGCGGCCGCGCTGGTCGTCGCCGTGGGGCGACCGGCCCGCCGCGCGGGGCTCGGGCGTGCCGCCCTCGCGGCCGTGGGTGCGGGGGCGGTGGTCGCGGCGCCGCTCGCCGTGGTCCTCGCGACCTCGCGCGGCGCGCTCGACGCCGCCGCGGCGCGGCCCGCATCCGACCTGGCGCTGTTCGCCCTCGCCCCCGCGGACGTCGTGGACCGGGGCGGTACGGCCTACCTGGGGCTGGTGATGCTGCCGCTCGCGCTGGCGGGACTCGTCCGGGGGCGCGGCGGCGGCGCCCTGCGTCTCGCGCTCGCCGCCGTCACGATCGCGGGGCTCTGGCTCGCCCTCTCACCACAGGCGCCGGTCGTGGGTGCCCTCGCCCCGGCGGAGGCGATCCACGCGGTCGTCCCGTACTGGCGGGTGTACGGGCGCGTCGAGGTCGTCGCCGCGCTGGGCGTGGCGTGCCTCGCCGGCCTTGCGGTCGCCCGGCTGGCGGAGCGACCCGGGCCCGCCGGCAGGGGGTTCGCCGCAGTGCTCGCGGGCCTCGCGACGGCCGATCTGCTGCGCGCCCCGCCGCCGCCCGCCGCCGACCTCGGCCGTGCGGACCCGGTCGCCGCCTGGCTCGCAGGCGCCACCGGGCGCGTCGCCGAGTTCCCCGTGCGCGGCGTCGAGGACCACCGCTTCGGCACCTACCTGTTCCGGCAGACGCGGCACGGGCGTCCCCTGCTCAACGGCGGGATTGCCGGCACCGGTGCGGCGGACCTGGCCGAGGCCGCCGCGGCCGACGGCGGCCGCCAGGCGCTGCCGGCGCTGCGCCTGGCGGGGGTCGACCGCGTCGCCGTGCACGCGGAGGCCCCGCCGCCCCCGGGTCTCGCGCCGGGGCCGGCGCTCCCCGCCGGGGCGGTCGCCCTGCGCGTGCCCCCCGGGGAGGGCGCCGTCGCGCTGGCGCGCGGCGCGTACCCGGCCGAACCCGGCCCCGGTGGCGCCACCTTCCGCTGGCTGGGCGACGGCGCGCACCTCCGCGTGATCGCCTCGTGCCCCGGCGTGGTCACCGTGCGGATGCGGGCCGTGAGCGCCGGCGTCCCGCGCCGGATGCGGGTCGGCGACCACACCGTGCCCGTCGCTACGGCGCCCACGGGCGTCGCGGTCCGCGTGCGGCTGCCCTTCGCGGGCGGCCACGACCTGCCCGTGCGCATGCAGCCCCCGCCCGCGGCCCTCGCCCCGGGGGACCCCCGGGTCGCCGGCGTGGGCGTCTACGAGGTGGGAGCCGCGGCGGCCTGTGCCGACCGCCCCTAGAGCTCGATCGCCATCTCCTGCTCGAGGCGCCGGAACACCCACACGCCGAGGGCCAGCACGGCGGCCGCGACCGCGACGCAGTAGACGGTGTCCGCGGGGGACGGCCAGTCGCCGAAGAAGACCGCGTCGCGGATCGACGACAGGAACGGCGTGACCGGGTTCCCGTAGTAC
>DATMJR010000262.1:0-2910 GCA_035553775.1 Miltoncostaeaceae bacterium
GGTGATGCCCCGGCGGCGGGCCGCCGGGGCGGTCGGCTACCGCGACTGGCGGGCCGGGTCGACGGCGACGTGGGCGTAGGCCGTCTCGGCGCCGAACTGGTCGAAGTCCCAGCGCGTCACGGCCGGGCCCACCACCCCGACGCTGCGCGAGGAGAGGTAGGGCACCCACGGCACGATGTCCTCCATCACCCGCCGGTCGAGCGCGACCCAGCAGCGCGTGCGGGCGTCCCCGGCCTCCGCGGCGCAGCGCTCGATGTCGGCGTCGATGCCGGGCACGCCGCCCGCCGGGTATGCCACGCCCAGCTCCCGGGCCTGGGCGGCGGTGAGCCCGACCAGCGAGTGGTTGACGTTGCCCGCCGGGATGATCCCGTCCCCGCGGAAGAGGTTGAAGAACGTGATGGGGTCGGCGTAGTCCTTGGCCCACCGCGAGTTGATCGCGATCGGCACGCGCTGGCGGACGTTGCCGACCGCGTCGTAGGACGGCCCCGTCGGCAGCTCCCGCACCTCGACCCGGATGCCGATGCGCGCCAGGTTGTCGCGGACCACCGGCGACAGGCGCGGGTAGGGCGCGAGGTTGCGGTTCACGAACACGACGCCGCGGCAGGGGCCGGCGTCGCAGAGGCCGTCGCCGTCGCTGTCGTACCGGGAGCGGCGCATCTCGTCGCGCGCCCGCGCCACGTCGCCGGCGTGGTCGGCGGTGGCATAGGGGTCGTACCCCTCGATCGTCTCCTCGCCGCCGTACATCGTGGGGGGCACGACGTGGGTGGCGATGTCGCCGTAGGTGCGTCCGCCCCACGCGCGCTGCAGCGCCGACTTGTCGATCGCCCAGTTGACCGCCCGCCGCACGTGCACGTCGTCGAACGGCGGCTCGGCCAGGTTCATCGAGATGTACGCGGTGGAGTCCTCGGGCGCCGACGTCAGCCGGTCGCGCAGGTCGGCGTCGCGCGCGTACCGGCGCGCCACCTCCGCGGGGGCGGTGTCCGGAGAGTCCTCGTACCGCCCGGCCGCGATGCCGTCGAAGATGTCCTTGAGGTTGGTGTTGACCACGAACTCGAAGCGGTCCGGCAGGGCGGAGCGCTGCTCCGGGGAGTCCGTCGCGGGGTCGTAGTTCGGGTTGCGCACCAGCGACAGCCGGCGGGTGGGCCGGAAGCCGGAGATGGGCGTCATGCGCGCGCAGTCGCCCAGTGCGAGGTCCTCGCTGCCGGCGATCATGTACGGGCCGGTCGCGATCAGGAAGCGGCCGTACGCGCCGGGCGCCGTCGCGCAGCGGGCGACCTCGCGCGGGATCGGCGCCGTCGCCGGCATCGCGAGCCGGTACGGGAAGTCGCCGACGGGCCGGGTGAGGCGGAACTCGATCGTGCGGTCGTCCGGCGTCCGGATGCCCGAGATCGCGCGGGCCTTGCCGTCGGCGAAGGCCTGGAAGCCCTCGATGTCCGAGTAGTAGAAGGCGTACTGGGGCACCAGGGCGGGCGTGGCCAGCCGCTCGAACGCGTAGGCGACGTCGCGCGAGGTGACCTCGCGGTCGACCGGCGGCGCGAAGCGCACCCCGGGCTTCAGACGGAAGGTGTAGACGCGGCCGCCCTCGGTGGGCTCGGGGACCTCGACGGCGAGGTCCGGCAGCAGCTCGTTGCCCCCGGGGCCCGCGGTGTGCCGGTAGCCCACCAGCGGCCGGACGAGCAGGTTGGTCTGGATCGTCCACGCGAAGCCGAGGTACTCCCCGGTGGGGTCGAACCCGCCGTTGAAGCCGAAGTCGGTCTGCGCGACGCGGTAGACGCCGCCGCGCTCGGCGGTCACGTCGCCCGTCGCGTCCTGCGCGCCCTCGCCGCAGCCGGCCAGCGCGATGGCGCCGGCGACGGCGGCGACGCCGAGGAGGACCCTCGTCCCACGGCTTCTGGCTGTCACCACGAACCCACCTTCCCTGGTTGTCACCGGTCCGTCCGCGGGTCGAGGGCGTCGCGCAGCCCCTCCCCGAGGAGGTTGAACGCCAGCACGGTGAGCATCAGCGCGACGCCCGGGAAGAGCATCAGCCACCATGCGACGTCGAAGATCTCGGCCGCGTCGCTGATCATCCGGCCCCACGAGGGCGTCTCGTCCGGCACGCCCAGGCCGAGGAACGACAGGTAGGCCTCGAAAAGGATGTTCTGGGGGATGAGCAGGGACGCGTAGACGATCAGCGGCCCCATCAGGTTCGGCAGGATCTCCCGGAACATGACCGTCCGGTCACGCGCGCCGGTCGCCCGGGCGGCCTCCACGAAGGGCCGCTCGCGCAGGGAGCGGGTCGCGTCGCGCACCACCCGGGCCACGGGGGGCCACGAGAACAGGGCGATGATCGCCACCACCAGCGTCAGCCCGGGCCGCACCGCGCCGCCGAAGCACCCCTCGGGGGAGACGCCGCACGCGGTCACGATGCCGATCGCGAACAGCAGCAGCGGAAGCGACAGCACCACGTCGGCGGTGCGGGACACCAGCGCGTCCAGCACGCCGCCGCGGTAGCCGGCGAGCAGCCCGAGGACGGTGCCGATGAGCACGGCGATCGCCGTCGCCACGGCACCGACGATCAGCGAGACGCGGGCGCCGTAGGCGATGCGCACCAGCACGTCGCGTCCCGCGCTGTCGGCGCCGAACAGGAAGTCGCCGTTGGGCCCGCGGGGAAGCCCGTACTCGTCGGTCATCTCGCGCGCGAAGAGCTCACCGGGCCCGTGCCCCACCAGGGCGGCGACCAGCGGCGCGGCCAGTGCCAGCAGCACCAGCAGCGCCAGCAGGACCAGGGCCGCCATCGTCACCCGGTCGCGCCGCAGCCGCCGCCACGCCGCCCGCCACGGCCCCGCCCCCGCGGGGACCCGTCCGGCCGCCGCCCACGGCGCGGCCACCGCGGAGGCGGCCGGGGCGGGCGGGCCACCGGGCGACGGC
>DATMJR010000263.1:0-2555 GCA_035553775.1 Miltoncostaeaceae bacterium
GACGTGAACAGGGCGTCCCGGTCGACCTCGCTGTACACGGCGACCGGGACGCCCTGTTCACGTCGTTCGCCGACGAGGCCTACCTCATCGGCCCCGGACCGGCCTCCGCGAGCTATCTGCGCGCCGACGTCGTCATCGAGACCGCCCTCCGCGCCGGTGCCGAGGCGATCCACCCGGGCTACGGGTTCCTCGCCGAGAACGCGCCCTTCGCGCGGGCCTGCTCCGAGGCCGGGCTCGTGTTCATCGGGCCGCCCCCGTCCGCGATCGAGGCCATGGGCTCCAAGATCGAGGCGCGCGCGCTGATGGACAGGGCGGGCGTGCCGATCGTGCCGGGGGTCACCGAGCCGGTGCCCACCGTCGCCGCCGCGGAGCCGATCGCCGAGCGCATCGGGTACCCCGTCGCCGTCAAGGCCGCCGCCGGGGGCGGCGGGAAGGGCTTCCGCGTGGCGCTCACGCCGGCGGACCTGGAGGAGGCCTTCGAGGGCGCGCGCCGGGAGTCCGAGAAGTTCTTCGCCGACTCGCTCGTCTACCTGGAGCGCTACCTGCCGGACCCGCGCCACGTGGAGATCCAGGTTCTGGCCGACGCACACGGCAACTGCATCTGGCTCGGCGAGCGCGACTGCTCCGTGCAGCGGCGCCACCAGAAGCTGGTCGAGGAGACTCCCAGCCCGGTGGTGTCCGAGGACCTGCGCCGCCGGATGGGCGAGGCGTCGGTCCGGGCGGCGCGGGCGGTGGGGTACACCTCCGCCGGCACCCTGGAGTACCTCGTCTCGGGCGAGGACTTCTTCTTCCTGGAGATGAACACGCGCATCCAGGTGGAGCACACGGTGACCGAGGCGGTCACGGGCGTGGACCTGGTGCGCGAGCAGGTGCGCGTGGCCGCCGGGGAGGCGCTGTCGCTGACCCAGGAGGAGGTGCGGCCGCGCGGGCACGCGTTCGAGTGCCGCATCAACGCCGAGGACGCCACCATGCGCTTCCTCCCGACGCCGGCGCGCATCACCGCCTACCGGGAGCCGACCGGGCCCGGGGTGCGCGTCGACTCGGGCGTCCGCGCGGGCTCGGAGATCCCCGAGATCTACGACCCCATGGTCGCGAAGCTGATCGTGTGGGACACCGACCGCGAGACCGCCCGTCGCCGGATGCTGCGCGCGCTGGACGAGTACGTGGTGGAGGGCCCCTCGACGCTCATCCCGTTCCACCGGTGGCTGTTCACGGAGCCCGAGTTCATCGCCGGGGGCGCCTGCCACGCGGCGCTGGCGCGGTTCGCCGAGGCCCCGACGCCGCTGCCCGGCACCGAGGCGGCGCCCGCGCCGCCCGCCGAGCAGGCGGAGGACGCCGAGCCCGAGGTGGTGCGGTCGTTCACGGCCGAGGTCGACGGCCGGCGCTACCGGGTGCGCCTGTCGATGCCGGCCTCCGAGGCGGGGGCGGTGGCCGCGGCGCCGGCCGCGGCGCGACGCACGCGCGCCGCCGGCGGACGGCGCGGCGGCGGCGGCGGGGGTCGCGCCGGTGGCGCGGCGCCGGAGGAGGTCGTCACCCCCATGCAGGGCACCGTGCTGCGGGTCGCCGTGGCCGAGGGGCAGGAGGTGGCCGAGGGCGATGTCATCTGCATCGTCGAGGCCATGAAGATGGAGAACGAGGTGCTGGCGCACCGGCCCGGCACGGTGCGCCGGCTCGCCGTCGCCGCCGGCGATTCCGTCCAGGCGGATCAGGTCGTGGCCGTCGTCGAATAGCAGGGCCCCGCCGGCGGGCGCCGAACCTCGCAAAAGTGTCCAGCGAAACGCATCGGCCTGAACGATCGGCGAGTAGCCGGGGGCCGCGCCGGGCTGGTTGGATCCACTCGACCCGGCCGCCCGTCCCGTGCCCCGTGCGCGCGGGGCGTCCCGTCCCGGGTCGGCCCGACCGGTGCACGGGGCTCCCCCTCCCGTGTCCCGTCAGCGAAGGACGAGACAGGAGACCACCGGGATGAGAACGCCGACTCCCCGGTCGCCGCGGCGAGGGCCGCGGTGCGCGTCGGCGACGTCCCGGCCCCGCGGCGTCCGCCGCGCGCTGGGAACCGCGGCGGCCCTGTGCACCCTGGGGGTGGCCGGCCCGGCGGCCGCGGCGACGATCACGGTGACCGGCGCCGGCCCGGCCGCGCCGGGGGACGCGGTCTGCACCCTCGCCGAGGCGCTGGCGAACGCCGACGCCGACGGCGCCCCCTCCGCCGACTGCGCCCCCGGCGCGGGCGCGGACCGGGTCGTCTTCGCCCTCGGGGGGACCTTCAGCACGGTCGGCGCCCCCGGCCCCCGAACCGGTGACGCGCTCGAGATCGACGGTTCCGGCCGCGAGGTCACGCTGCGGGGCGACGACGCCCACCGCGTGCTCATCGTCCCCGAGGGCGCCACGCTCACCCTGCGCGCGCTCACGGTGGGGCCGGGCACGGCGGTCGACTGCCCGGGCGTGACCCCCTACCTGGGCTGCGGCGGCGGCGTGTTCAACGCGGGGACGCTGACGCTGGCCGACGTGACCGTGCGCGGCGGCGACGCCGGGCCCGCCGGCGTCGGCGGCGGCGTCTT